>QHVW01000951.1 GCA_003223675.1 Acidobacteriota bacterium | reverse complement strand
CGGCCGGCGCATCGTCCGCGTCAACGACGTGCAGCTCACCCGCGTCGAGGGGGCCTACCGGATCGTGGGAGTGGACATCAGCGCCCGCGCCCTGCTGCGCCGGCTCGGCCCCCGGTCGCTGGCCGGCCGCATCGTGGGGCGCCAGATCATCGACTGGTCGGACGTCCAGTACCTGGCGAGCGCCGCGCCCGTGCAGCTCAAGGTCTCCTACGACCGCCTGGCCGATCTCAACCCGGTCGACCTCGCGCGGATCGTCGACGCCCTCTCCTTCCGCGAGAGCGCCGAGATCGTGGCCGCCCTGGATGAAGAGACCGCCGCCGAGACCCTCGAGGAGGTGAGCGACGAGCGCGTGGCCGACCTGCTGGAGGGGATGGACCAGGAGCGCGCCGCCGACATCCTGGAGGAGATGACCCCCGCCGCCGCCGCGGACGCCCTGGAGGACCTCGACGACGAGGTGGCCGAGCAGCTCCTGGCCCGCATGGAGCCCGAGGAGGCGGCCGACGTCCAGGCGCACCTCGAATACGATGAGGACAGCGTGGGCCGCATCATGACCCGCGACCTCGTGCGCGTTCCCGCCGACGGCAACGTGGGGGACGCCCTGGCGGCGATCCGCTCCATGGAGGAGGTCCCCGACCCGCTGCTCGCCGTCTACGTGGTGGCGCCAGACGATCCCGACATCCTGATCGGCCTGGTGCGCCTGCGCACGCTCCTGCTGGCCGATCATGCGACCCCGCTCGCAGACGTGCTGGACGAGGACCTGCCGTCCGTCTCCGCCGAGGACCGCGCCGAGAGCGCCGCCCGCGTCCTCGCCGAATACAACCTACTCGCCGTGCCGGTGCTGGACGAAAACCGCCGCCTGCTCGGCATCGTCACCGTGGACGACGCCCTGGCCGTGCTGCTCCCCGAGATCTGGCAGCGCCGAGCGCGGGCCTTCGGATGAAACCCCGACGATGCGGAAGCGACTCTGGCTTTACCTCGCGGCCCTGGGACCCGGGCTGCTCGCGGCGAGCGCGGGCAACGACGCGGGCGGCATCGCCACCTACGCCTCGGCCGGGGCCTCCTACGGTTATGAGCTGCTATGGGCGCTGGTCCTGGTCTCCATCTTCGTCGGCGTCGTCCAGGAGATGAGCGCCCGGTTGGGCGCCGTCACCGGCAAGGGGTTCTCCGACCTGGTGCGCGAGAGCTTCTCGCTGCGCCAGACCGCCCTGATCCTGCTGACGCTGCTGATCGCCAACACCGGCATCATCGTCTCCGAGTTCGTCGGCATCGCCGCGGGCGCCGAGCTCTTCGGGATCAGCCGCTACATCGCCGTGCCGATCTCCGCCGTCTTCGTCTGGCTGCTGGTGACCCGGGGCTCCTACGGCTGGGTGGAGCGGATCTTCCTCATCCTCTCCCTGGCGTTCTTCTCCTACATCGGCGCAGCCTTCCTGGCCAAGCCGGACTGGGGCGCCGCGCTGGAGGGGACCCTGCACCCCCACCTGCAGATGGACCTGAAATATTTCAGCCTGCTGATCGCGCTGATCGGCACCACCATCTCCCCCTACATGCAGCTCTACGAGCAGTCCTCGGTGATCGAAAAAGGAGGGACCATCGAGGAGTACCGCTACACCCGCTTCGACGTGATCGTCGGCACCATCTTTTCGGGGGCCGTGGCGGTCTTCATCCTGATCGCCACGGCGGCGACCCTCCATCCGCACGGGGTCAAAATCGAGACCGCCGCCGACGCCGCCCAGGCCCTGGAGCCCATCGCGGGCCATTACGCGAAGGCCCTCTTCGCGATCGGCCTGCTGGGCGCCTCACTGCTGGCGGCCGGGGTGCTCCCCCTGGCCACCACCTACATGCTGAGCGAGGCGCTGGGCTTCGAGCGGGGGGTCTCGCGCTCCTGGTCCGAGGCACCGATCTTCATGGGCATCCTCACCGGCCTGATCGTTCTGGGAGCCGCTATCGCCCTGCTCCCCGCCCTGCCGCTGATCCCGGTCCTGCTGGGCGTCTACGTCCTCAACGGCCTCCTCCTCCCCGTCGAGCTCTTCGCCATCCTGAGATTGATCAACGACCGCGAGCTGATGGGCGACCACGTCAATGGCCCGCTCTACAACGCCCTGGCCTGGGGGATCGCGATCGTGGTCAGCGTGCTGTCGCTGGTGTGGTTCGGGATGACGGTGTTGGGGTGGTTCCGGTAGGGGCTACCCCTTGATCACCCCCAACGGCACCAGCCGGGCCACCTTGCGCGCCAGGCCCGCGTGGTGGACCACGTCGACGACGCGGTCGACGTCCTTATAGGCATGGGGGGCCTCTTCGGCGAGCTCGCCGGCGGAGGCGCAGCGGACGACGATCCCCTTGTCCTCTAAGGCTTTGCGCACCTCGGCTCCCGACTGTACCTTCTTGGCCGCGGTGCGGCTCATGGCGCGGCCGGCGCCGTGGCAGGTGCTGCCGAAGGAGAGGTTGAAGCCCTCATCCGTACCTACCAGGGCGTAGGAGGCCGTGCCCATGCTGCCGGGGATCAGCACCGGCTGGCCGATCCCCCGGTATCTCGCCGGGGTCTCCGGATGCGAGGGGCCGAAAGCGCGGGTGGCCCCCTTGCGGTGGACCACCAAGTCCTCGTCGCCGTGCCGCTCCAGCTTCGCCATGTTGTGGGCCACGTCGTAGACGAGGTGGAGGCGGCTGTGGTCCCCCAGGGCGCGCTGGAAGACCTCGCGCGCGGCGTAGGTGATGGCCTGCCGGTTCGAGAAGGCGAAGTTGGCCGAGGCGCACATGGCGGTGAAGTACTTCTGACCCTCCGGAGAGCCGAACGGCGCGCAGGCCAGCTCGCGGTCCGGAAGCTGGATGTTGTGGCGCGCCATCACCGCGTCCATGGCCCGTACGTAGTCCGTGCAGACCTGATGGCCCAGCCCGCGCGAGCCGGTGTGGATGAGGATCACCACCTGCCCGGCCCGGAGCCCCAGAGCCTCGGCCGCGGCAAGGTCGAACACCGTCTCGACCCGCTGGACCTCCACGAAATGGTTGCCGGAGCCGATCGAGCCGAGCTGGCCGCCGCCGCGCTGCTTGGCCCGCTCGGAGACGGCGCGCGGGTCGGCCGCCTGGAGCGAGCCGTGGGCCTCGATACTGTCGAGATCCTCGGCCGTCGCCAGCCCCCGCTCGGCGAGATAGGTACACCCCTCGGCCAGGACGCGGTCGAAATCCCCACTGTTGAATTGGAGGTGGCTCCCCCTTCCCATGCCGGAGGGGATGGCCCGGCTGAGGTCGTGGACGATCGCCTCCAGCCGCGCGTGGCCGAGCTCGTCCGCCGTGACCTCGGAGGCCAGGAGGCGGACGCCGCAGTTGATGTCGTACCCCACGCCGCCGGGCGAGATGATGCCGTCCCTGGCGCGGAAGGCGGCCACGCCCCCCACCGGAAAGCCGTACCCTTCGTGGGCATCCGGCATGGCCTGGGCCGTGCCGGCGATGCCGGGCAGGGTGGAGACGTTGACGAGCTGATTGAGCGTGCGGTCGCGCGAGATCTGCTTCCACAGCTCCTCGTCGGCCCACACGCGGGCGGGGACCCGCATGTCGCCGCGCGCGGTGACCGGGATCTCCACGAGGTTTGGATTCAGCCGCACGGACGGATAGCTCGGCGGCGGCGCCTTGGGGGCCTGGGGCCTGGGCAGGGTCTGCGGATTCCGTTTCCCCTTCTTGCGGCTCATACGTCGAAGATCACCTCCGCTTGCAAGCCACCTGCCCGCTCCTCCACCGCAAGCCCATGGAACGTCGCCGCCTTGACCAGGGCCGGCGGCTCGTCCACGGCTACGCCCCGGGCGCTCGCCTTCAGGTGGATCTCCGAGGCTTCGAGCCCGTTGAATTCAACGGCGATCCACCTCTCCACCTCGGCCAGGAAGATGATCTCGTTCAGCCAGTCGACCAGCAGGGCCTCGCGGTCCACGGAATCGACCTCGATCGTGCGGGCCTCGCCGGAAGGCTCGGCGGCACGGCCTCGCAGCAGCAGCGCTCCCAGCGCCCGCCCCGCCTCGGCCAGGAGGCCGGCGAGGGAGTCGGCCCGCACCTGGAGCTGCACCTCGGCGGTGTGGTCGACCCAGCGGTGGAAGGGGGGTGCGGCCATGGGAGTAAAGCTATCACCGGGGGAGAGCAGAGCACGGACAGGCACGGACTGACACGGACGAGCAGGGACAGGAAATCCCGGGCTTCGGCGTCCGTGCCTGTCCGTGTCAGTCCGTGCTCGTCCGCGCGAGCCGCCGCCCCCGCCCCACCACCGCCCCCACCCCCAGCAGCACCGTAGCCATCAGGTACACCACCGGCGTGCCCGCCCGCACCGTGGCCGGCAGGGCTCCCAGGTAGTCCATGCCCGGGACGTGCTGCATGGGACCGAGATACCAGAGGAGCAGGTAGATCACCTCGAAGAGCTTGCCGCCGCCGCTCCAGACGCCGAGCGCCAGCGCCAGCGTGGGAATGAAGAGGGCTCCCACCGTCCAGGCTCCCAGGCCTCCCCAATCCGCCGCCATTCCCAGCCGCACGGCCACGCCGCCTCCCGTGATCATCGCCAGGAGCACCCCCGAGGCCCAGGCGGCCGGGAGCTGGCGGCTCAGCGGGTAGGCGGCCGAGAAGACCAGGCCCTCCGTGCCGTGGCGGGCCTCCCGGCTCCCCAGCGCCGACCAGCGCAGCAGCGGCGGAAGCGTACCCTCTCCTCCGGATCGAGCCCCACGGTGGGCTCGTCCACGATCAGCAGCCGGGGATCGTTGAGCAGGGCCTGGGCGATGCCGATCCGCTGGCGCATGCCCCCCGAGTAGCCGCCGAGGGGTCGCTTGCGGGCGTCCGCCAGGTTGACGAGCACGAGCAGCTCCTCGATGCGGCGCCTGGCGGCCCGGGCGTCGATCCCTTTCACGGCGGCCATGTACTCCAGGAATTCGACGGCGCTCAGGTTGGGATAGACCCCGAAATCCTGCGGCAGATAGCCGAGCACGGCCCGCAGCCGGTCGGGAGAGCGGACGACGTCGGTCCCCTCCCACGTCACCCGCCCCTCGGTGGGCCGGGTGATGGTGGCGAGGATCCGCATCAGCGTCGACTTCCCCGCGCCGTTGGGGCCCAGCAGGCCGAGCACGCCGGGCTCCAGCTCAAGGCTGAAATCGCGGAGGCCCCAGAAATCCCCCTTGTAGCGCTTTCCCACTCCTTCGATCGTGAGCTTCATGCGGATCTCCCCCTCGTGGCTCTGTACGCCGAAGGGGGGCGGGAAGTTACGGGGGGATCGATCTCAGTGCGACGACTCCGGACGCCGGCCGCCGTTGCCGCCCCGCCCGATCCCCACCTCCTCCAGCGCCTGGGAGAGGGTCTCGCCCCCCTTGACCGCGAAGTCGAGGGTGCGGGTGGGGAAGGGCATGGTGATGCCGTTCTGGTCGAAGGCCTTCTTCAGGCGCTCGATGGCCTCGCTCTTCGCCCGCAGGTAGTCGGCCTGCCTGGAGGTGAAGTCGATCCAGAAACGCGCCACCAGGTTGATCGCGCTGTCGGACAGCTCCTCGAAGTAGAGCTCGACCTCGGTGTCCGGCTTGCGCGACGGCATCGCCTCCAGCGCCTGGAGGGCGACCCGTCTCACCTTCTCGAGATCGTCGCCGTAGGAGACGCCGGCCTTGATGTCCACCCGCCGCTGGCCGGTGGCGCTGAAGTTGGTGACCGGGTTCTCGAAGATCTGCTTGTTGGGGACGAGGATGATCTGCCCCTGCGGCGTGCGAATCTCCGTCCAGCGCAGGTGGACCCGCTTGACCACCCCCTGGATGTCCTTGCTCGCGATGAGATGGCCGGCGCGGAAGGGGTGCTCGATCGAGAGATAGATGCCGGCCATGAAGTTGGCCGCGATGTCCTGGAAGGCGAACCCCAGCGCCAGGCCGATGATGCCCGCCCCCGCGAGCAGCGAGGCGACCGTCTTCTGCAACCCCAGGATGCCGAGGGAGATGAACAGGCCGGTCGCCACCAGGGCCAGGAAGACCGTCTGCCCCAGCAGCCGGTTGACCTGCTCGCTGTGCGAGACCCGGCGCAACAGGCGGTGCAGGAGGTTGCGCGCCAGCTTGGCGAGCAGCCAGAAGCCGACCAGCACCGCCACCGCCACTCCGAGGTTCGGCAGCAGCAGGATGAAGTCCCGTATCCACCCCATCACCTTGGCCGCCAGCAGGTTCCACGCTTTCTCAATGTCCACGCGTGATGGAGATGCAACCGTCACGCCAAAATCGCCAGCCGCTCCTCCAGCCCGGCCTTCACCTCGGGCCACTCCTCCGCCAGGATGCTGTAGACCACCGTGTCACGGACGGTGCCGTTCGAGCGGATCTGGTATCTCCGCAGCACCCCCTCCTGTCTGGCGCCGAGCTTCTCGATCGCCCTCTGGCTTTGGAGGTTGTTGAGATCGGTCGTGAGCTGCACCCGGATGGCGCCCAGGTCCTCGAAGGCGTGCCGCAGCAGCAGGAGCTTGCTCTCCGGGTTGACACGGGTCCCCTGGAACGGCCTGACGATCCAGGTGCGGCCGATCTCCAGCCCGCGGTGTTGGGCACGGATGTAGAGATAGCCCGTGGTCCCCAGCGCCTCGTCCGTCCGCCGGTCGAGGATGACGAAGAGCAGGGAGTCCGGTTTGGCGAGGCTGAGGCGGACCCAATCCGCGAAGGCTTCGAGGCTCGCATCCCGCGGCGCGTCCAGGGTGTGCCGGAAGAGCTCGAGCCCGGCCCCGGGCCACAGCCGCGGCGCGTCCTCCAAGGCCAGCGGCTCCAGGCGGATCGTGGGGCCTTCGAGGATCACGGGCTGGACGTTCATGGGGTGTGAGCTTATCCTCTCCCCCGTGCTCCCGATCCAGCTCGTCCGCCTGGCGCTCCCGCTGATCCTCGTCTCCGGCGCCGCCCTGGCCCAGACGGCCCCGCCGCCCGCTCCGGCCCAGGCGCCGGTCACGCCGGCGGCGGAGACGGCCCCCGCGCCGCCCCCTCCCGCCCCGGACCGCGGCGATTTCAAGGTGGTCTACGAGAAGGTCAAGAGCCCGGACAACCGGGAGCTGCAGGAGATCTTCCGCGGCACCCAGCTCCTGGAGGAGACCGCCCGGGCCCTCAACGAGAAGCTCGCCCTGCCGGCCGACGTCACCATCGCGCCCCGCGAGTGCGGCGCGGCCGACGCCACCTGGGAGGCGGACCGGCACCGGATCTCCATCTGCTACGAGCTGGTGGGCGACTTCGCCGAGCTCTTCCTGCGCGCCGCCAAGGCCGTGGACGCCGAGAAGGCCGGGGCCGCCGTGGGGGCCGCCAACCTCTTCGTGGTCTTCCACGAGACCGGGCACGCCCTGATCAGCCTCTACCAGCTCCCGGTGGCCGGCCATGAGGAAGAGGCCGCCGATCAGATCGCCACGCTGATCCTCCTCGGCAGCGGCAAGGAGGGGGGGAGCACCGCGGTGGACAGCACCTCGACCCTGCTGGCCCAGGAGAAGAACGCGGCGGTGCGGGCCCGGCTCGCGAAGCTCCCCTTCTGGAGCGGGCACGGCTTCAACGAGGCCCGCCTCACGGACATCCTCTGCTGGGTCTACGGCCGCGACCCGCAGGCCTTCCAGGAGCTCGTGGGCGACGGCACCCTCCCCGCCTCCCGCGCCGCCGGGTGCGCCGCCGAATACGCGACGGTGGCAAAGACCTGGGAGCAGCCGCTGGCGCCCTACCTCAAGGGTTGGACGCTCCTCCCGCCGCCCCCTCCCCCGCCCCCGCCTGCCGAGCCGCCTTCGCCCCCGACTTCGCCTCCGCCACCCAGGCCCTGACGCTTTTCTCCAGCAGGTCGAGCGGCACGGCGCCGTTGCCCAGCACGTGGTCGTGGAAGGCCCGGACGTCGAATTTCGGTCCCAGCTCCCGCTGGGCGTAGGCGCGCAGCTCCTTGATCTTCAGCTCGCCGATCTTGTAGGCCAGCGCCTGCCCCGGCGAGACAATGTAGCGGTCGATCTCGACCTCGATGTCGTGCTCGGTCTTGGCGGAATTGGCCCGGAAGTAGTCGATCGCCCGCTGGCGCGTCCACCCCATGGTGTGCATGCCGGTGTCGACCACCAGGCGGATGGCGCGCCAGATCTCGTAGGTGAGCTGGCCGAAGTGGGAGTAGGGATCTTTGTAGAGGCCGATCTCGTTCCCCAGGCTCTCGGCGTAGAGGGCCCACCCCTCGACGAAGGCGGTGTAGTCGTCGTGCCGGCGCCACTCGGGCACCCCTTCCATCTCCTGGGCGAGGGAGAGCTGGAGGTGGTGGCCCGGCACCGCCTCGTGCGACGTGAGCGCCTCCATCTCCCACTTGGGCCGCGACTTCAGGTCGTAGGTGTTGGCGTTGAGCTCGCCCGGCCGGCCGGCGGCGAGCGAGCCCTCCTCGTAGTAGGCCGTGGTCTGCGACTTCTCCGAATAGGCCGGCACCGGGATCACGCCGTAGGGGAGGCGCGGCAGCTTGCCGAACAGCTTCACCAACTCGGGGTCGATCCGCTTGGCGATGTCGCGGAAGCCCGTCAGCAGGTCCTCCGGCTTGTCGTAGAAGAAGCGGGGATCGGTGCGCAGGAACTTGCAGAAGTCCTCGAAGCTCCCCTGGAAGCCGGTCGTGGCCATCAGCGCGTCCATCTCCTGGCGGATGCGCTTCACCTCGGCGAGGCCGATCTGATGGATCTGCTCCGGTGTCAGGTTGGTGGTCGTGTTGACCCGCGCCTGATATGCGTACCAAGCCTTGCCGTTGGGCAGGTCGCCCATGGCGATCGACTCGCGGGCGGCCGGCAGGTAGGTGTTGGCGAGGTAGCCGTGCAGCTTGCGGAAGGCCGGCGCCACCTGCTCCCTGAACGCGGCCACGGCCTCGCGCGTCAGCCGCTCGCGGTCGGCGGCGGGCACCGTGTCGGGAAACTTCTGGAACGTCTTGAGCATCGGGCTCTTCAGCGGATCGTCCACCAGCAGGCTCTCGACCTGGCCGGGGACGTCGCGCAGGGTCACCTTGGGCGGCGTGATCCCCTCCTGGAGACCGCGGTCGAGCAGCGCGATCGTCTGGTCGATCACCCGGGGGACGCCGCGCATGCGGGCCAGGATGTTTTCGTAGGCCTTGACGTCGCCCGCCGGCATGATCGACAGGAGCTGCGGGACGTTCTGCTGCGGTCCCCCCAACTGGGTGACCAGCATGTATTCGCCGTGGAACGGCTCCCCCTCGATCCCCTCCCGGACGTGGCGGAGCGCGAGGTCGTAATCGACCTGCTCGGCGGGCGTGAGCTGCGCGCGGTCGATCGACGCCAGGGCCCCCCCGATCGTGTGGGTGAGCCGCCGGCCGAATTCGATCGACTCGGGCGAGAGGTCGGACCAGCGGTCGTCGAGGCCCGGATAGCCGACGAAGGTGGCGTACTCGGGCGAGGCGTGCATCTGGTATTCCCAGAAGAGGTCGAACAGCTTCCGCAGCCGCTCGCTCTCGCTCCCCTGCCCCCGGGTGGCGGAGAATTGCTCGATTCTCTTGCCGTATTCGGCGACGTCGGGCGGCACGGCGGCTTCGGCCAGGGCGGCCGTGAGCAGGAGGGCGGCGAGGGCGAGGGCCGGCTTTCTCATCATCCTCATTATCCTCATCATCGGGGGGATCCTTTCTGCGATTCTTTCCGCTCCGCCACCCACGCCTTGACGCTCTTCTCCAGCAGGGCGAGCGGCAACTGGCCGTGGCCCAGAAGCTGGTCGTGGAAGGCGCGGAGGTCGAACCGCGGCCCCAGCTCCTTCCGGGCCCAGGCCCGCAGCTCCTTGATCTTCAGCTCGCCGATCTTGTAGCAGACCGCGCCCCCCGGCCAGACGATGTAACGGTCGATCTCCACCTCGATGTCGTGATCGGTGCGGGCCGAATTGGCCTTGCAATAGTCGATCGCCTGCTGGCGCGTCCACCCCTTGGCGTGCAGGCCGGTGTCGACCACCAGGCGGAGGGCCCGCCACATCTCGTAGGTGAGCTGGCCGAACTTCGAGTAGGGGTCCTCGTAGAGGCCGAGGTCGCTCCCCAGGCTCTCGGCGTAGAGGGCCCACCCCTCGGACATGGCGGGATAGACGTCCCACTTGCGCCAGTCGGGGAGCTCCCCCTGCTCCTCGATGAGGGCGTACATGATGTGGTGCCCCGGCACGGCCTCGTGCGAGGTGAGCGCCTCCATCTCCCACTTGGGGCGCGATCTCAGATCGTAGGTGTTGACGTTGAACCACCCCGGCCGGCCGGCGGCCAGCGAGCCGTTGGCGTAGTAGCCGGTGGTCTGCGACCTGGCGGCGCTCGCCGGCACCTCGGTGACGCCGTAGGGGAGGCGCGGCAGCTTGCCGAACAGCTTGACCAGCTCGGGATCGATCCGCTTGGCGATGTCGCGGTACCCCCGGAGCATGTCCTCGGGCTTATCCCAGAAGAAGCGGGGATCGGTGCGCAGGAATTGGCAGAATTCCTGGAAGCTCCCTTTGAAGCCGGTCGCGGCGATCAGCGCGTCCATCTCCTGGCGGATGCGCTTCACCTCGGCGAGGCCGATCTGGTGGATCTGCTCCGGCGTCAGGTCGGTCGTCGTGGCGTTCTTCACCTCGTAGGCGTACCAGGCCCGGCCGTCCGGCAGGTCGCTCATGGCGATGGTCTGGCGCGCCCCCAGGATGTAGGTCCGGACCAGATAATCGTGGAGCTTGCGGAGGGCGGGCGCCACCTGGCTCTGGAAGATCTGGGCCGCCTCGCGCCGGAGCCGCTCGCGGCCGGCGGCGGGGATGCCGTCGGGGATCTGCTGGAAGGTCTCCAGCACGGGGCTCTTGGCGGGATCGTCCGTGAGCAGGCTCTCGAACTGGGCGGGCACGTCGCGCAGGGTCACCCTGGGGGGCGTGATCCCCGCCTTGAGCCCCTGGTCCAGCAGGGCCATCGTCTGGTCGACCAGCCGGGAGACCTGGCGCAGGCGGGCGAGCCGGTTCTCGTAATCCTTAACGGTGCGGACCGGCATGGCCGCCAGGAGGTCCACGACGTCCTGATGCACGCCGCCCAACTGATTGACGGGCATGAGCTCCGAAGGGAATTTGTCTCCCTCGATCGCCTGCTCCAGGCGCCAATGCAGGAGATCGTAATTCAACTGCTCGGCCGGCATCAGGCGCGAGCGGTCGATCGAATCGAGGGCCGCCAGCTCCTGGTGGGAGAGCCGGCGGCCGAGCGCGATCGTCTCAGGCGAGGCGTCGCCCAACCGATCGTCGAGCTCCGAGTGGCCGATGTAGGTGGAGTACTCCGGGGACCCGAGAAGCCGGGTCCGCCAATGGAGATCGAAAAACCTTTGCAATCGCTCGCTCTCGCTCCCCTGTCCTTTGGAAGATGGAAATTGATCGATCTGCCGCGACGCTGCGAGAAGGTCCGGCGGCACGGCCGCGAAGACGGCCGGCGGGATCGCGGCCGTCAACAGGAGAACAGAGATCGCCAGCAGGACGGCCCTGTTCATGCTACTTCCCTCCCTTCGCCTTCTCCTCCGCCACCCAGACCTTGATGTTTTTCTCCAGCAGGTCGAGCGGCAGGGCGCCGTTGCCGAGCACGTGGTCGTGGAAGGCGCGGACGTCGAACTTCGGCCCCAGCTCCTTCTCGGTGTAGGCGCGCAGCTCCTTGATCTTCAGCTCGCCGAGCTTGTAGGCCAGGGCCTGCCCGGGCCAGACGATGTAGCGGTCCACCTCGACCTCGATGTCGTGCTCGGTCTTGGCGGCATTGGCCTTGAAATAATCGATCGCTTGCTGGCGGGTCCAGCCCATGTCGTGCATGCCGGTGTCCACCACCAGGCGGATCGCCCGCCAGATCTCGTAGGTGAGCTGGCCGAACTTCGAGTAGGGGTCCTCGTAGAGGCCGAGGTCGCTCCCCAGGCTCTCGGCGTAGAGCCCCCAGCCCTCGACGAAGGCCGTGTAGTCGTCATGCCGGCGCCACTCGGGGACGTTCTCCAGTTCCTGGGCGATCGAAAGCTGGAGGTGGTGGCCCGGCACGGCCTCGTGCAGGGTCAGGGCCTCCATCTCCCACTTCGGCCGCGACTTCAAGTCGTAGGTGTTGGCGAAGAAGTACCCGGGCCGGCCCGCGGCCTGCGAGCCATCCTCGTAGTAGGCCGTGGTCTGCGACTTCTCGGAATACGACGGCACCGGAATGACGCCGTAGGTCAGCCGCGGCAGCTTGCCAAAGAGCTTCACGAGGCCCGGATCGATGCGCTTGGCGATGTCCCGGTAGCCGGTCAGCAGATCCTCGGGCTTGTCATAGAAGAACCGCGGATCGGTGCGCAGGAAGGTGAGGAATTCCTCGAAGCTTCCCTTGAAGCCGGTCGAGGCGATGAGCTCGTCCATCTGTTTGCGGATGCGCTTCACCTCGGAGAGGCCGATCTGGTGGATCTGCTCCGGCGTCAGGTTGGTGGTGGTCGAGTTGCGGACGTTGAACGCATACCAGGCCTTGCCGTTCGGCAGGTCGCCCATGGCGATGGTGTCGCGGGAGGCCGGCAGATAGGTGTTCGTGAGATAGCTCTGGAGCTTGCGAAAGGCTGGCAGGTCCCGCTCGTCGAACGCCTTGACGGCCTCGCTCTTGAGCCGCTCCTGCTCCGCCGCGGGAATGCTCGCCGGGAA
>QHVW01000950.1 GCA_003223675.1 Acidobacteriota bacterium | reverse complement strand
GTCCGCCGCGCCGAGCGCTTCCTGCTCCTGGCCGCGGCGGCGGTGGCCGATCCGGACCGCCGGTTGTCGGACCTGCCGGTGCTCTCGGCGGCGGAGCGCCACCAGGCGGCGGCCGAGTGGAACGACACCACGCCGGCGGTTCCCGCCGGGCAATCCGCGGCCACCATCCCCGGCCTCTTCGCCGAGCAGGCTGCCCGCGCGCCGGCGGCGGTCGCCGTGGTCTGCGGCGATGAGACGCTGACCTACGCCGAGCTCGACCGCCGCGCCCGCGAGGTGGCCGGCCGGCTGCTCCGCGCCGGGGTGGCGCCGGAGTCGCGGATCGCCGTGCCGGCCGAGCGCTCCCTGGACCTGATCCCCAGGCTTCTGGGCATCCTCCAGGCTGGCTGCGCCTACCTGCCGATCGATCCGGATCTGCCGGACGAGCGGCGGCGCTTCCTGCTGGAGGACGCCGGAGCGGTCCTCCTCGACGCCGTCCCCGAGGTCCCTGGAGCCCCCACCCACCCCGAGGTCTCTCCCGGCCAGCTCGCCTACGTCATGTACACCTCGGGCTCGACCGGAGCGCCCAAGGGGGTGGCGGTGACCCACCGCAACGTGGTCCGCCTGGTGCGCGGCGCCCGCTGGGCCGGGATGGGGCCGGAGGAGACCTTCCTGCAGCTCGGCAACCTGGCCTTCGACGCCTCGACGCTGGAGATCTGGGCGCCGCTGCTCAACGGCGGCCGCCTGGTGCTCTTCCCCGGCCGCCGCCCCGGGCTCGACGAGATCGCGGAAGCGATCGCCCATCACCGGGTGACCGCGCTCTGGCTGACCGCCGGTCTCTTCCACCAGATGGCCGGCGAGCGGCTGGAGGGCTTGCGCCCCCTGCGCCAGCTCCTGGCCGGCGGCGACGTGCTGTCGCCCGCGCACGTGCGCCGGGCCCTGGAAGGGCTGCCCGGCTGCACGATCGTCAACGGCTACGGCCCGACGGAAAACACCACCTTCACCGCCTGTTTTCCCATGCGGGACGCCGCGGGATGGGACGCCGCGGTGCCGCTCGGCCGGCCGATCCAGGGGACGACCGTGCACGTGGTGGACCCCTTCCTGCGGCCGGTTCCGGTGGGCGTCTGGGGGGAGCTGCTGGCGGGCGGAGAGGGCGTCGCGCGCGGCTATCTCGGCCGGCCGGACCTCACCGCCGAGCGCTTCGTGCCCGACCCCTGGAGGGAGGGGAGCCGCCTCTACCGCACGGGGGACCTGGTCCGCTGGCGGCCGGACGGCCTGCTGGAATTCCTCGGCCGCGCCGACCGGCAGGTCAAGGTGCGCGGCTTCCGCATCGAGCCCGGGGAGGTCGAGGCGGCCCTCCTCGCCCACCCGCAAGTGCACGACGCGGTGGTGGTGGCGCGATCCGTCCGATCCGACGGATCCGACCGATCGCTGGTCGCCTACGTGGTGGGAGCGAGCCTAGACGCCCCTGACCTGCGAGCCTTCCTCCACGACCGGCTGCCGGAGGCGATGATCCCCTCGTTCTTCGTGCCGATGGCCGCGCTGCCGCTCACCGCCAACGGCAAGGTGGACCGCCGGGCCCTCCCCGATCCCCGGCCCGTGGCCGAGACCGCCGGCGCGGCGCTCCCCCGCAATCCCACGGAGGAGCGGCTGGCCGCGATCTGGCGCGCGGTGCTCCGTCTCGAACGGGTGGGCGTCCACGACAACTTCTTCCAGCTCGGCGGCGATTCGATCCTGAGCATCCAGATCGTGGCGCGGGCCCGCCGTGAGGGGTTCCTGCTCACCCCTCGGCAGATCTTCGAGCACCAGACGGTCGCCGAGCTCGCCGCCGTGGCCGCCGTCGAGGAGGGCCTGGAGAGCACGGCTGAGGATCAGGGACCGGTCACCGGGGAGGCGCCGCTGACGCCCATCCAGCGCCGCTTCTTCGCCGAGGGCCGGCAACGGCCTGGCCGTTTCAACCAGGCGGTGCTGCTCGTCCCCCGCGAGCGGCTCGCCGCGCCGGCGCTCGCCGCGGCCCTCGGCCGGCTCGCCGAGCACCATGACGCGCTGCGGCTGCGGTTCGTCGATCAAAGACAGATCCACGCGCCGGTCGGGCCGGTGCCGCTTCTGGAGGCTGACCTGCGGGGGGTGCCGGCGGGTACCCTGGAGGCCGCGGCCGAGCAGCTTCAGTCGGGGCTGGACCTCGCGCGAGGCCCCCTCTTCACCGCCGCCCTCTTCCGTCTGGACGGCGGCGACCGGCTGCTCCTCACCGCCCATCACCTGGTGGTGGACGGCGTCTCCTGGCGCGTGCTGCTGGAGGACCTGGCCGTTGCCTGTGAAGGCCGCGCGCTGCCGCCGAAGACCACCTCGTGGAAGCGCTGGGCGGAGCGGCTGGCCGCCTACGCCCGCTCTTCCGAGGTGGCGGCTGAGCTCCCCTACTGGCTCGCCCAGCCGGAGGTCCCGCCGCTGCCGCGCGATCTCGCCGGGGATGGCGCCGCCGCCATGGCGAGCCTGGTGGTCGAGCTGGGCGCCGCGGAGACACGGGCGCTCCTCCAGGAGGTGCCGGAGGTCTACCGCACCCAAGTCAACGACTTGCTGCTGGCGGCGCTCGCCCGCGCCTTCGCCGCCTGGACAGGGGAGGGCACGCTGCGGGTTTCTCTCGAAGGGCACGGCCGCGAGGAGATCTTCCCCGGCGTCGACCTCTCGCGCACGGCCGGCTGGCTCACCACCCTCTTCCCCGTCACCCTGGCGCTGCCGCCGGGCGGCGGCCCCCGCGAGGCGATCCGGGCGGTCAAGGAGACCTTGCGGGCGGTGCCCGGGCGGGGCTTGAGCTACGGCCTGCTGCGCTACCTCGCCGGTCCCGAAACCGCCGGGCGCCTGGCCGCTTCCCGTGAGCCCCAGGTCTCGTTCAACTACCTCGGCCAGCTCGATGCGGCCATGGCGGAGGGCGGGCCCTTCACCTTTGCCGCCGAGGCGGTGCGCGGCGCGGCCGGCGAGGCCACGGCCGGCCGCCCCCTGTTCTCGGTGGACGTCCTGGTGCTCGACGGCCGCCTGCGCGCCACCTGGACCTATGATCCCGGCCGCCACCTCCTGGCCACCGCCGAGCGGCTGGCCCGCGGCTTCGTGGCCGAGATCGCGGCGCTGGTGGAGCACTGCCTGTCGCCCGGGGCGGGGGGCTTCACCCCCTCCGACTTCCCGCTCGCGGGCTTGGACCAGGAGGCGCTCGACCGCCTGCTGGGACGGGACCGGGGCATCGAGGACCTCTACCCCCTGGCCCCCATGCAGGAGGGGATGCTCTTCCACGGCCTCTACGCCGGCCCGGGCGCCGACCTCTACTTCGAGCAATTCACCGCCGTGCTCGCCGGACCGCTGGACGAAACCGCCTTCGCCGCCGCCTGGCGGCGGGCCGTGGAGCGCCACGCCGCCCTGCGCACCGGCTTCCTCTGGCACGGCGTCGAGCGCCCCTTGCAGCTCGTGCGGCGGGCCGTCGAGGTCGCCTGGACGAGCGCGGACTGGCGTGGGCTCCCCGCCGGGGAGATCGCGGTGCGCTGGCGCGGCCTCCTCGCCGCCGACCGCGCCCGCGGCTTCGACCTCGGCCGGCCGCCGCTCCTGCGCATCGCCCTGGCGCGCACGGGCGAGGAGGAGCGCCGGCTGGTCTGGAGCACCCATCACATCCTGTTCGACGGCTGGTGCTTCTCCCTGTTGCTGAACGAGGTCTTCGCGCTCTACGAGGCGGCCGCCGCCGGCCGCGAGGCGCGCCTGCCGGCGCCGCGCCCCTACCGCGACTACATCGCCTGGCTGGGGAGGCGCGACGAGGGGGAGGCCCTCGAACGGTGGCGGCGGATGCTGGAGGGCTTCACGGCGCCCACTCCGGTGTCCTTCGACCTCCCCGGCGCCCTCGGCCGCGCCCACGGCGGACGCCCCGAGGACTATCACGAGCGGACGGTCGAGCTGCCGGCGCCGCTCGCCCGCGCCCTGGAGGAGCTGGCGCAGCGCCTGCGGGTGACCCTCAACACCGTCGTGCAGGCAGCCTGGGCCCTCCTCCTCTCGCAGTACGCCCAGGAGCGCGACGTGGTCTTCGGCGCGGTGGTCTCCGGCCGCCCGGCCGAGCTCCCCGGCGTCGAGTCGATGGTGGGGCTGTTCATCAACACCGTGCCGGTGCGGGTGGGGATCCCGGAGGGGGAGCCCGCGTCCGCCTGGCTGGAGCGCCTCCAGGCCAGCCAGCTCGAGCTGCGTCAGCACGAATGGACCCCGCTCGCCGAGATCCAGAAGCTGGTCGACCTGCCGCCGGGCGAGCCGCTGTTCGCCAGCCTGCTGGTGTTCGAGAATTATCCGTTCAACCCGGCCTCGGACGGCTCGGGTGGGCTGCGGG
>QHVW01000949.1 GCA_003223675.1 Acidobacteriota bacterium | reverse complement strand
CACCCTGACCGTGGTGGCGCGCGGGGGGATGAGCCTGCGCCTCACCGCCGACCGCCGTTTCGAGCCGGCCACGGTCCGGCGCCTGCTGGCCCACCTGGAGCGCCTTCTGGCGGGGCTCGCCGCCGACCCGGAGGCACCCGTGAGCTCCCGGCCGCTGCTCGCCGCGGCCGAGCGCCACCAGCTCACGGCCGAGTGGAGCGGCGCCGCGGACGTCCAGCCGTCGCGGGCCACCATCCCGGCCCTCTTCGCCGCCCAGGCGGCGCGCACGCCGGACGCCGTGGCGGTGGTCTGCGGCGAGGAGGAGGTCACCTACGCCGAGCTCGACCGCCGCGCCCGCCGGGTGGCCGGCCAACTGCTCCGCCGGGGTGTGGCCCCGGAGACGCGCGTGGCCATCCCGGCCGAGCGCTCTCTCGACCTGATTCCCACCCTCCTCGGCATCCTCCAGGCCGGCTGCGCCTACCTGCCGGTGGACCCTGAGCTGCCCGAGGAAAGGCGGCGGTTCCTGCTGGAGGACGCCGGCGCGATCACCCTCGATCTGGAGGAGAGCGAGGCGGCGCTGGAGCTGCCTACGATCTCTCCCCACCAGCTCGCCTACGTGATCTACACCTCGGGCTCGACCGGCGTGCCCAAGGGGGTGGAGGTGACCCACGGCAACGTCGCCCGCCTGGCGGCCGGGGCCGACTACGCCCCCCTGGGGCCGGGGGAGACCCTCCTCCAGGTCTGCAACGTGGCCTTCGACGTCTCCACCTTCGAGATCTGGGTGACGCTGCTCAACGGCGGGCGCTTGGCGGTCTTCCCCGGCCGCCCGGAGCTGGACGAGCTGGCCCGCGCCATCGTCCGCCACGGCGTGAGCACCCTTTGGCTGACCACCGGGCTGTTTCATCAGATGGTGGAGGAGCGGCTGGAGGCGCTGCGCCCGTTGCGCCGGCTGCTGGCCGGCGGCGACGCGCTGGCGCCCGCGCCGGTGCGCCGCGCCCTGGCGGGGCTGCCCGGCTGCACGCTGATCGACGGCTACGGCCCCACCGAGAACACCGCATTCACCACCCGCCACGTGATGACGGCGGCCGACCTCGCCGACGAGCGTCTGGCAGGCACAGTGCCCATCGGCCGGCCCCTCCGGGGGACCACCGTCCACGTGCTCGACGAGTGCCTGCGGCCGGTGCCGGTGGGGGTCTGGGGGGAGCTCTGCACGGGTGGCGAGGGGGTGGCGCGCGGGTATCTCGCCCGGCCGGCCCTCACCGCCGAGCGCTTCGTGCCCGACCCCTGGGGGAAGGGAGGCCGCCTCTACCGCACCGGGGACGTCGTCCGCTGGCGGCCGGACGGCCTGCTGGAATTCCTGGGCCGGCGCGACGGCCAGGTGAAGATCCGCGGCTTCCGCGTCGAGCTGGGGGAGATCGAGGCGGCGCTGGCGGCGGTGCCCGGGGTCCGCCAAGTGGTGGTGATGGCGCGATCCGACCGATCCGACGGATCCGACCGATCCGTCGGATCTCTCGCCGATCGCCGGCTGGTCGCCTACGTCGTGGGCGACGTCTCGGAGCCGGAGCTGCGGCGCCACCTGGCGGCCCTGCTGCCGGGCTACATGATCCCCGCCGTCTTCGTCTTCCTCGACCGCCTGCCGCTGACGCCCAGCGGCAAGGTGGACCGGCGGGCGCTCCCCTCGCCGGACCCGGCCGCCGGCCGCGCGCGCGAGCACGTTGCCCCGGCCAATGCCGTGGAGGAGAGCCTGGCCGCGGCGTGCGCCGAGGTGCTGGAGCTGGAGCGGGTGGGGATGCGCGACAACTTCTTCGCGCTGGGCGGGCACTCGCTGCTCGC
>QHVW01000987.1 GCA_003223675.1 Acidobacteriota bacterium | reverse complement strand
CTCCTGGTGGCGCCACGAGCGCGGCGCCCGCATCTACGACGGCGCGGACGAGGTGCACAAGACGGCCGTGGCGCGGCGGATTCTGGAGCGATACGGCATGAAGAGGGGGGACGAATGATCGATTCGGCAAGGGCCGTCCGCCCCGGCGAGGAGATCGACGCCGCTTCGCTCGCGGTCTGGCTGAAGTCGCGGCTTCCGGGCATCGAAGGACCGGTCGCCGTCGAGCAGTTCCCCGGCGGCCACTCCAACCTCACCTATCGGCTCCGCTTCGGCGACGACGAGCTGGTGCTGCGCCGCCCCCCCTTCGGCTCCAAGGTGAAGACGGCGCATGACATGGGACGCGAGTACCGCGTGCTGTCGCGCCTCTACGCCGTCTATCCCAAGGCCCCCCGGGCCCTTCTCCACTGCGATGACCCGGAGGTGATCGGCGCGCCGTTCTACATCATGGAGCGAGTGCGCGGGGTGATCCTCCGCCAGCCGCAGGCCTCCAAGGGGATCGACCTTCCCCCGGAGCGGATGCGGGCGATCAGCGAGGCTGCGGTCGACGGTCTGGCCGATCTGCACGCCGTGGACTACCGGGCCGCCGGGCTGGAGGACCTCGGGCACCCGGAGGGGTATGTCTCCCGGCAAGTCGAGGGGTGGACCGAGCGCTGGCGGAAGGCCCGGACGGACGAGGTGCCGGACCTCGACCGCGCCGCCGACTGGCTGGCCGGGCATCTGCCTCCGCCGTCCGGGGAGACCGGCGCGGCGCTGATCCACAACGACTACAAGTACGACAACCTGGTCCTCCACCCGCAGGAGCTCGAGCGCGTCGTGGCCGTGCTCGACTGGGAGATGGCGACGGTCGGCGATCCCCTGATGGACCTCGGCACCAGCCTCGGCTACTGGATGGACCCGGACGACGCTCCCGAGCTCCGCCTGCTGCCGGCGGGGCCGACCACCCTCCCCGGCAACCTGAGCCGCGCCGGGGTCGTCGAGCGCTACGCCGCGCGCACCGGCCGGGACGTCTCGAATGTCGTGTTCTATTACGTTTGTGGATTGTTCAAGATCGCGGTCATCGCACAGCAGATTTATTACCGCTACAAGCAGGGCCTGACGCAGGATCCGCGCTTCGCCGCCCTGATCGGCGCCGTGCGCGTCCTCGGCCACACGGCCTCCCAGGCGATCGCCAGGAGCCGGATCGACCGCCTGGAATCGTAAAAAAGCTGTGAATTTTTGGGTAAACCCTTCCCGGCGCCCTCCGGCGTCCCGCGGGGGTGTATACTGACCCCAATTTCTTTTTCTTTTCTTTTGGAGAAAAGCCGTGAGGCTCGACGAGTGTCTGAGAGTCATCAATCGTCGTCTCCGTAGCGCCGAGCAGGAGGTGGCTCGTCGCCAGCGGCTGGGCCTGCAGACCCGCCCCTGGCAGCACCGAGTGCAGGAGCTCGTGGAGACCCGGCGGGAGATCGCCGCGCTGGCCGCTCCGAAGGAGGCACCGGAGGCGGCCGAAGACGTCAGGAAGCCGGATCGATCGTCTCGTAAAGCGCGGCGTAGTCTTCCCGTCCCCGATCCGCCTCGACCGTCTTCTTGACGACGTCGCGGACCCCGTCCAGGGTGGTGGTATCAAGGCCGAGCGCGCCCGCCTCACCGCGCGCGAGGTCGAGATCCTTGAGCAGCAGGGCGGCCGGGAAGTTGGGCAGCGAGAAGTCGCGCGCCAGCATCTGGGCGAGCTTGCGGTCGAACGTCGGCGCGTAGAAGGCGCTCTGGCGCAGGATCTCCATGAAGAGGTCGACCTCGATCCCCTTGCGCCGCACCATGCCGAGGGAGAGCGAGAAGGCCGCCGAGAGCGAGCCGATGAGCTGGTTCATGGCGAGCTTGAGGGTCGCCGCGTGGCCGGCCGGGCCGACCAGCCGGGGCTCGGGCCCGAAACAGCGGAGCAGGTCCCCCCAGTGCGCGAGCTGCTCGGCGCTGCCGCCCACCATCACCAGCAGCTTCCCCTCCTCAGCCTGGGGGACGCTCCCCAGGACCGGCGCCTCCAAATAGTCCCCCGCCGCGCCGCGGACGTCCTCCATCAGCTTGACGCTCTCGGCCGGTCCGATGGTGCTCATCTGGATCATCGTGCGGCCGCCGAGGCTGGGGATGAATCCTTCGTCCGAGAGGAGCTCGCGGACCACGCTGCCGTCCTTGACCATGAACACGGCGCACTCTCCGGCCTCGATCGCCTCGTGGGCGCTCTCGGCGATGCGGGCCCCCTTGCGCGCCAGCGGCTCCGCCTTCTCCCGGGTGCGGTTGTAGGCGATCAGCTCGTGGCCGGCGGCGAGGACCCGTTCCGCCATGGGGTAGCCCATGAGGCCGGTGCCGATGAATGCGACTCGCATGCGTCCCTCCCTTCCTCTCTTGCAGCGCTTCCTATATCACGTCCGGAGGCGGTATCCACCTCTGGAAGAGCGGTAAGATCGCTACGCGAGAAAGGAACGGCCCTCATGCTCAATCCAACCCCTCCGGAGCATCTGGTCAACGCGGAAGGGCAGCCCTATTTCCTCTGGGACTCCGAGATGACCCTGGAGCAGTTCCGCTCCGGGCTCCAGCATCCGGACCCGGAGGTCCGCGCCTACCTGGCCGGCAAGCTCATGCGGCAGGCCAAGCCGGACGACGTCTTCACCTTCCTCTCCGCCCGCGAGATCCGGCAGCTCTGGCCTCGCCTCGAACGCTATCTGGGGAAGACCCGGGACTTCTGGACCTGGCTGTTCGAGACCTGGGAATCGCAAGGGCATGTCTGGCGATAAGCCCTCGCTCCTTGTGGGCTTTATGTCTTTTGGGTCCTTGCTTCGTCGGAGAGCCCCCTCCCCCATCCCGGGGAAAGGGGGCGCGAAAAGCCTCAGGCCACGGCCACCGACGGGTCGGGGCAGCCGTCGATGGGCTGGGTGCAGGTCAGGCAGTCGGAGAGGGCCTTCGTGCAGATGGGGATGCTGAGGGCCTTCGCGACGGCCTGATCCTGCGCCGCCATGGCGCCCAAGGCCTGGGTGTCGGTCAGCGCGTGCAGGGTCTCCCGGCTCAACCGCAGCTTCTTCATTCTCTTCTTCATGACAATTACCTCTCCGTTTTCTAGAGCCGGAAGGCGAAAAACCGTCCGGCGATTCAGGGTTCCTACAGGCTAGAGTGCCCTTGAGGATGGGAGAGGGGACGGACGAGCAGCCTAGGTGACCGCGACCGACGGGTCGGGGCAGCCGTCGAGGGGCGTCGTGCAATACTTGCAATCGGAGACCACCCACGTGCAGGGCTTGATGCTGAGGGCCGCGGCCGCATCCCCCGCGACCGCCACATCCGTGCCTCCATAGGGGCCAGCCCTCCGGCGGAGACGTCCCGCCGTCCCCGTGGCCTGCAAAGGGTGTCGTGGACGGGCTGGGAACGTCTCTACAATTTCGATTGCCGCCTCACACCTCCAACCGGTCGCCCGGCCGCGCCACCAGCGCGTAGAGCGCCGGCATCAGGAAGACGCTGATCAGCAATCTCGAGAAAAGACCGCCCACGATCACCAGGGCGAAAGGCCGCTGGGAGTCCGAGCCGATGCCGGTCGAGAAGGCGGCGGGGAGGAGGCCGAGGGCGGCCACGAGGGCCGTCATCATGATCGGACGCAGTCGCAGGATCGCCGCCTCGCGGGTCGCCTCGGTGATCCCCATCCCGTTCCCCCGCAGCTCGTTGGCGTAGGAGATGTAGATCACCGCCGTCTGTACCGAGACGCCGAAGAGGGCCAGGAAGCCGATCCCCGACGAGACCGAGAACGGCGTATCCGAAAGCCGCAGGGCGATCAGACCCCCGATGGGGCCGGAAAGGAGGACCGCCAGCACCGTGATGAACGGGAACTTGAAGTTGTTGTAGAGCAGGAACAGGATGATGAAGATCAGCGCGATCGTCAGCGGCACGATCAGCTTGAGCTGGTCGCGCGACGCCTCATACTCCTCGTACTCGCCCCCCCAGACCGCCCGGTAGCCCTCGGGCAGCTTGACCTTCGCCGCCACCTGCCGGCGCGCGTCCTCGACCGCGCTCGCCAGGTCCCTCCCCTTGACCGAGAACTGGACACCGATGAACCGCGAGCTGTTCTCGCGGTAGATGAAGGAGGCGCCGTTCTCCTCCCGGATGTCCGCCAGCTCCTTGAGCGGCACCTGCTGCCCGCCGGGCGTGGCCACCAGGATGTTGCCGATCGCCTCCGGCGTCTGCCGGAACCGCGGCTGGAGGCGCACCACCAGGTCGAACAGCTTCTCCCCCTGCACCACCTGGGTGGCCGGGGTGCCGCCCACCGCGGCCTCGATCAGGCCGTTGATATCCGCCACGTTGAGGCCGTAGCGGGCGATCCTGGCGCGGTCGACGTCGATCACCAGGCTGGGCTGGCCGAGCTGTTTGACCACCGTGATCTCGCCGATGCCGCGCACCCGGGCGAGCACGTCCTGGACCTCCTGGGCCTTGTGCTCCAGCACGTTGAGGTCGGA
>QHVW01000986.1 GCA_003223675.1 Acidobacteriota bacterium | reverse complement strand
GTCGGGGAGGGGGATGGTGCGGGGGAGGCGGTGGGTCTCTTTGATCCTCACTTCCATCTTGCGGAAGGGGTTCACCGCGATCGCGTCCTCCCTCTCCAGGAAGTGGAAGAGGGCCTTCAGCGTCGCCACCTTGCGCTTGACGCTCTTCTCCTTCAGGGGGCCGAAGAGGCTCTTGATGTAGGCGCGGAGGGCGGTCTTGTCCACCGCCGGCAGGGTGGCGATCTCCAGGTGCTCGGCCAGGTACTCCCGGAACTGCCGGAGGTCGATCGAGTAGGCCTTGAGCGTCTTCGGGCTGAGGTTCTTCTCGTAGCGGCAGTGGAAGAGGAACTGTGAGACGGCTTCTTGTAATTCCATGCTTGGATCTCCCCTCCAGGATCTCAGAAGAGGGGATCATAACGTTGGAAGGCGAGATGTGAGGCTGGCTATGTTTCGCTGGGAAGCGACGAGCCGGTCTGAGGGGAAGAAAAAGCTTGGTTAGAGGGCCGGCGGGGACGCCGGCGGTCCCAGGGGGAAAAGCGAAGAGCCCGGCGAGGGCCGGGCTCTTCAGGTGGGCTCAGACGGGGGTTACCGGAGGGGCGGACGGTTCTGGTCCTGGTCCTGATTCTGGTTCCGGTCCCGCTGGTGGCCCTTGCCGCGATTCTGGTTCTTGTTCTTGTCGTTCTGGGGACCGCGGTTCTCACCGTTGTGGTTCCCCTTGGACTGGGGCGGCGGCTGTTGCTGCCGGTTCGCCCGCGGCGGAGGCTGCTGCTGGTTGCGGTCCTGCTGCGGATTGACGGCCCGCGGCGGACGCTCCTGGTTGTTCTGCTCCTCCTGCTGCTGCTGGTAGCGCCGCTGGTCGTTGTACCGGCGCGACTGCTGCTGCTGCTGCTGCTGGTACTGGTCCTGCTGGGTGGTGTTCGGGTTCACCTGGCGCTGCCGGCGGGTCTGGTACTGGTCCGGCGAGGGCTGGGTGTTGTACGTCCGCGGCTGATAGGGCTGGACCTGGCCCGGCTGGGCGCCCTGCTGCTGCTGCTGCTGGCGCTGGTACGGGTTGGTCTGCTGCTGGCTCCCGTACACCTGCTGGCTCCGGACGCGGTTCGGATGGTTGGCCTGGAACTGCTCGGCGCTCACCACCGCTCTCCGGGCCGCCGGACGGGAGATGGGCGGCGCCACCTGGGCGGTTTGCTGCACCTGCGGCCGGAAGATCTGGACCTGGTTGTTCGTGATCCGGGTCCGCGGCTGGCGGTAGTCCGTCGTCTGGAGGTCGGCGATCTGGTAGCGCGGCACCGAACGGCCGATCACCCGCTGGATGCGGTCGACGGGCACGCCCTGGTTGAAGATCCGGTCGCCTTCGCGGCGGTAGCTGGTGTAGTTGCGGGTTCGCGATGCTCAGCGACAGGAAGTTGCGCTCGGGCACGAAGACGTAGGCGTCCGGGCCGATCCCGTAGTCGTAGCTGGCGTAGCCGCCGCCGTAGCCGCCGCCGTAGCCGCCGCCGTAGCCGCCATAGCCGTAGCCGCTGTTATAGCTGGCGCTGATGTCGACGCCCGGAGGCAGGGGGGCCCAGCCGACGTAGTTGGCGCCTTCCTGCCAGGAGACCCAGGCCGGGCCCCAGTCGTTGCCGGGCACCCAGGCCCAGCCGATTTCGGGGTCCTGGTACCAGCGGCCGTAGTGGTAGGTGGCCCAGCCGTAGGGCTCGTCGGTGATCCAGGTCCACCCCTGGTCGGTCCAGACCCAGTGTCCGTCCTCGTAGGGGCGCCAGCTCGTGGAGACGGCGGTCGGCGCCCAGACCCAGCCGTAATTCGGGCGCTGGATCCAGTTCCCGTAGGGGGCGAGGTTGTCGTAGAAGAAGCCGAGGTCCACCGCGGCCCGCCCCGAGGGACCGATATGGATGCCCGCCCCGATCGAGACCTGGGCCGAAGCCGCCGTCACGGTGCCGGCCGCCAGGAGGAGCAGGGCGAAGAGCGCATTGCGCGTTGTTTTCATAAGTCACCTCGTTGATTGTATTCCGCGCGGTGTTGGCCTTCCTCGAAGTGTAGTTTCCGCGCGCGGTCATAGTTTTATAGGGCAAGAGCCGTGCCAGGTGGTTTCCCTCGGGGGAAGGGGGGAGGGACCCCGGGAGAGGACGGTTGGGGGGCGGGAGGGGACGGGGGATTTTCCACCTCTTTGCCCTCTGGGGCGTCCTACCCTCCGAAGCCTCACCCTCGGTCCCTCTCCACTTCGTGGAGAGGGAGGGCCCGGAGATCAACCTTGTTCGAATTCGGCAAGGTCGCTCAGATACGTTCCCCCTCTCCACGAAGTGGAGAGGGGGCCAGGGGGTGAGGCTTCGAAGGGCAGGCGGCCCCAGAGGCCAGCGAGGTGGGGAATCTCAAAAAAGAGCCCGGCTTCCGCCGGGCTCTTCAGGACGGTCAGGAGGTGGGCTGATCAACCCCCATGACCATGCCGGTGACCGTTGCCATTGCTTTGGCTCTGACCGCGGCCGTTGTTGCCGTTGCCCCGGCTCTCGTTGCGGTATTCCCGCTGAGGCGCCGACTGCCGCTGCCAGCGCTGGTTGTCGTTGTTCTGGCGCTGGGGCGGCTGGTAGCTCCGCTCCTGGACCCGCGGCGCGGTGTACTGCCGTTGCTGACGCTCGGCCTGGTTCTGCTGCC
This sequence comes from Acidobacteriota bacterium, assembly GCA_003223675.1. Classification (GTDB taxonomy): domain Bacteria; phylum Acidobacteriota; class Thermoanaerobaculia; order Multivoradales; family UBA5704; genus DATARR01. Next base: position 931 of record QHVW01000986.1, on the reverse strand, counting down.
AACGCTGCTGATTCTGATACTGCCGTTGCTGACGCTCAGCCTGGTTCTGCTGCCAGCGCTGCTGGTTGTCGTTCTGCTGGCGCTGGCCGTAGACCTGGTCCTGGTTGCGCGGAACGTTGTACTGCCGCTGACCGTAGACCTGCGGCTGGTTGCGCCGCAGGGTGTCGTCCTGCCGCTGGCGGTCGATCTGATCGCGAGAGCGGCCGTTGACCTGGCCCTGCTGGTAGCGCTGGCCGTAGTCGATGACGCCCTGCCGGCTGTTGCGGCCCTGGACCTGCTGCCCGTCACGCTGGCGGGGAGAGGCTCCCTGGACCTGGCCACGGAAGGCCTGACGGCCGGCGGCGGTCTCCCGCTGGGCTCGGGCCACGCGATCGGGGAAGGCGGCGCGGAACTGGTCCGCCCGCATCACCGAGCCGCGGGCGTTGGGACGGTCGAGCGGGGTGACCCCGCGCGTCCGCTGCACCTGCGGCCGGAAGAAGTCGATGCGGTTGCCCGCGATCTGGTGGCCGTGGCCCTGGAAGCCGTGGAGGTCGGCGATGTGGTAGTGCGGCACGTTGTGGTAGTACCGCTGGACGTGGGCGTACGGGATGCCCTGGTTGAAGTAGTGGCCCCCGTGGTAGCCGTAATAGGTGCAGTTGTGGGTGTGGCCGAAGAAGACGTTCACACTCGCGAACGGCAGGAAGAAGTCGAACAGGTCGACCGCCAGGAAGGACTGCACCGGCACGAAGAGGTAGGCCGAGGGATAGAGCCCGTAGGCATACCCGCCGTATCCGTACCCGCCGTACCCGTAGCCGCCGTATCCGTACCCGCCGCCATAGTAGGGGGCGCCACCGCCGTAAGCGTAGCCGTTGTCATAGCCGTACCCGGGGCCGTTGTCATAGCCTGGGCCGTTGTCATAGCCGGGCTCGGGACCGTTGTCGTACCCGTAGCC
>QHVW01000948.1 GCA_003223675.1 Acidobacteriota bacterium | reverse complement strand
GCGACCGGGTGCGCGTGCGCCTGGTCTCGACCAACGTCGAGCGCGGTTTCATCGACTTCGTGCGAGATTGAGATCAGTATGGCCAAAGCTCCCGAGCGTTCCTTCGCCCCCGCCGGCTTCTTTTCGTTCCGCACCCCCCTGCTCCCTTTCGAGGAGCTGGAGGCCTTCGGAGAGGGGCTCGCAGCCCCCGCCGCAGGCTCCAACGGAGATCTGGAGCGGCTGGAGAAGGCCCTCGCCGCCGACCGCGAGCGGCTGCGGGCCCGCCTGAGCGTTCTGGCCGAGCGTCCCGAGATCCTGGAGGCGGTCTTCCTGGCCTCCCCGTCGCTGTACGAGAGCCTGAGCCTCTGGCGGGCCCAGCCCGACAGCAAGAAGGGGCAGCGGGCCGAGCGGGCGCTGGTGCGCTACATCTACCGCATGGCGGCGCGGGCGACGCCGTTCGGCCTCTTCTCCGGCTGCTCGATCGGCCGCGTGGAGACCTCTCCCGATGCCCCCACCCGCATCGCCGTGGGCCCGCGCTCCGCCTACGAGCGGCACACCCGGCTGGACATGGACTACCTCTTCGCCCTCTGCGAGGACCTGGCGCGCGACCCCGAGGTGCGCGAGGCGCTCCTCTACCGCCCCAACTCCAGCCTCTACCGCGCCGCCGGCCGGCTGCGCTATGCCGAGGCGCGGCTCGACAACAAGGTCCGCTCCCACCACCTGGTGGCGGTGGATTCGAACGATTATCTGGAGGAGGCGCTCCGCCGCGCCGAGGGGGGCGCCACGGCCCGCGAGATCGCCGAGGCGCTGGTCGCCTTCGATCCCGACGGCGAGGTGACGATCGACGAGGCGCGCGAGTTCGTCACCGAGCTGATCGACAGCCAGATCCTGGTCTCCGATCTCTCCACCCCGGTCACCGGACCGGAGGCGATCCACGACCTGATCGACCAGCTCGGCCGCATCCCCGCCACCGCCCTCGTCGCCAATACGGCCGAGCGGCTCACCCGGGTGCGCGCGACGCTGGAGACGCTCGACGCCGGCGGCCCCGGGGCCTCGCCCGCCAGCTATGAGGAGATCGCCGAGACGCTGCGCGAGCTGCCGACTCCGGTCGAGATGTCGCGCCTCTTCCAGCTCGACATGGTCAAGCCGGGAGACCAGCCGGTGCTCGGCGGCGCGGTGCTGGCGGAGATCGAGCGCGGCGCCGAGCTGCTGGTCCGCCTGGCGGTCGAGCGGCAGGTCGAAGGTCTCGAACGCTTCCGCAAGGATTTCAACGAGCGGTACGAAGGGCGCGAGATGCCCCTCCTCCAGGCGCTCGACGAGGAGGTCGGCATCGGCTTCGAGCGCGCCTCGGACTTCGGTGCCGAGGCCTCGCCGCTGCTGCGCGGCATCGCCCTCGGGGCCGCGGGGAGCGGCGATTCGACCGTCACCTGGGGGCGCTCGCAGGCCGTGCTGCTCGCCAAGCTCAACCGGGCGCTGGCGGAGGGCGCGCGGCAGATCGCGATCACCCCCGAGGACCTGGACCGCATGGCGCCGGCCGACGATCAGGCGAAGAAGTCCCCCATGCCCGACGCCTTCCACGTGATGGTCACCCTGGCCGCGGCGTCCCAGGAGGCGATCGACCAGGAGGATTTCCAGATCCTCTTCGAGAACGCCGGCGGCCCCTCGGGCGCGCGGCTGCTCGGGCGCTTCTCCGTCCGGACGCCATTTTCGCGGAGATCGTCCACCTTCCCCAGGGGCGGATCGGCAACATCCTGGCGCGGCCGGTGCTGCGGGACTACGAGATCCCCTTCCTCGGCCGCTCGGGCGCGCCGCCGGACCGGCAGATCCCGGTGACCGACCTGCGGGTGTCGGTCGAAGGGTCTCGGATCGTGCTGCGCTCGGCGCGGCTCGGCAAGGAGGTGATCCCGCGCATGACCTCCGCCCACAACTTCGTGCGCGGCAGCCTCGGCGTCTACCGCTTCCTCTGCACTCTGCAGTCGCAGGGGACGCTCGGCGGCGTGAGCTGGGGCTGGGGACCGCTCGACAGCGCCCCCTTCCTCCCCCGGGTCACCTGCGGCCGGCTGGTGCTCTCCCGCGCCTCCTGGTGGATGAATCAGGACGAGATCAAGCGGCTGGCCAAGGCGCAGGGGGCGGAGCGCTACCGGGCCGTCCAGGCCTGGCGCGAGGAGCGGGGCCTCCCCCGCAGGATCGCCCTGGTCGACGCCGACAACGAGCTGCTGATCGACCTCGACAACGTCCTCTCGATCGAGACGTTCATCGACGTGGTCGAGGACCGGGACCGGGCGCGGCTGGTCGAGTTCTTCCCCGGCCCGGACCGGATGCCCGCCTCCGGCCCGGAGGGGCGGTTCCTCAACGAGGTCCTCATCCCCTTCACCCGCAAGCCGCGCGCGGCCCCTGAGGGGGAAACCGCCGCCCGGCCGCCACGGGCCGCCGTGAATACCGCCATGAATACCGCCGCCGTGCGCCGCTCCTTCCCACCCGGCTCCGAGTGGCTCTACGCCAAGCTCTACACCGGCACGGCGACCGCCGACGGCCTGCTGCGCGAGGTCGTGGCGCCGGTGGCGCGGGAGGCGATTGCCGCGGGCGAGGCGGACTCCTGGTTCTTCATCCGCTACGGCGATCCCGAGTGGCACCTGCGCGTCCGCTTCCACGGCGATCCGGCGCTCCTCCAGAGCCGCGTGCTGCCGCGCCTGCACGCGGCGCTCGACCCCAGACTGGCGGACGGCCGCATCTGGCGGGTGCAGCTCGACACCTACGAGCGCGAGACCGAGCGCTACGGCGGCCCGGAGGGGATCCTCCTCGCCGAGCGGCTCTTCCACGTGGACAGCGAGGCCGTGCTCGCCATCCTGGAGATGCTGGAGGGGGACGAAGGGGCCGACTTCCGCTGGCGGCTCGCCCTGCGCGGCATCGACATGCTGCTGGGCGACCTCCAATTCGACCCCGAGACCCGGATGCGCGTGATGCGCAGCATGCGTGAGGGGTTTACGCGCGAGTTCGGCGGCGGCAAGGGGCTGCGCGTGCAGCTCGATCAGAGATTCCGGCAGGAGTGGCGGAGCCTGATGCCGCTGCTCGACCCCGCCGGCGACGCGGAGAGCGAGCTGGCTCCGGCCCTGGAGGTGCTGCGCCGGCGCTCGGAGCGGAACGCCCCGATCGTCGCGGAGCTGCGCGAGCTCGAACGCGCGGGCCGGCTCAACCCACCCCTGGCCGACATGGCGCCAAGCTACGTGCACATGCACGTCAACCGGATCATCCGCTCGGCCCAGCGGGCCCACGAGCTGGTGCTCTACGACTTCCTCTACCTGCTCTACGAGTCCAAGGCGGCGCGCGAGCGCAAGGGCGGCGACCAGAGCCCCAAGGTCAGGAAAGCAAAAGGCTAGGCCCGCAGCCGGACCAGACGCTGCGACCAGAGCTCGTTCAATTCGGCGATGAGGGCCGGCTCGTCCGCGCCCTCCATCCCCCTCTCCCGCAACAGCTCTCCCAGCCGCTTCTCACCCTCGACGCTCATCAGGAGGTCGAACAGCGGGCTCGAAACGGAGCGGCTGAAGCCGGCGTCGTAGGAGGTGCGGATCTGGCATCGGGTGGCCATACGCTCCGGGGCCACGAAGCTCCGGTTGCGCTGCAGCCGCACGTAGGGGGGGAGCGAGACCGCCAGCGCCAGCAGGGACTCGCGCGTGGGAGCCCGCTTCCGCACGACGAAATCGCCCACCACCAGGTGGTCCAGATCGGTGGTCAGGAACGCCACCACCGCGTCCTCCACGGACTCGACGGTCGGCTCGGCCCTGGTGCTGAAGGATGTATTGAGGAGCGCCGGCAGGCCGGTGAGATCCTCGAAGGCCCGGATGAGCTCCCAGAACCGCGGGCTCGTCTCCCGCGACACCGTCTGGAGCCAGCCCGTCCCATCCGCCAGCAGGGTGGCGCCGAGCAGCGGGCGCTTGTCTTCCCGCGCCCTCACCGCAAAGGCCGTGTACGGGAAGGAATCCATCCCATCCGGCGGCGCGAAGAATTCGCGGGCCTTCTCCTCCAGCACCGCGGGCACGATGGGCACCGAGCCCGCCGGCCGTTTCAGCGCCGCGTCGACCCGCGCCCGGTTCTCCACGGCGCGCGGGTCCGCCAGGACGCTCCGGTTGCCGAGCGAGCGCGAGCAGAACTCCGACCGCCCCTGCACCCAGCCCACCAGCGCCCCGCCGGCCAGCAGCTCGGCCGTCCGGCGCACGATCTCCGGCGACCGCTCGCGGGTCAGGAACCCCCCCCAGCGCTCCAGCACAGCGTCGGCACGGGCGCTCTCACCCGCGTCCGATCCCCAGTAGACGTGCTGCAGGCGCCGTCGTGGCGCCGGGCGGCCGGCCTCCTCAGAGGCCAGCAGGGCCGCGCCGAGGGCGCAGCCCGAGTCGTTGGCCGAAGGGTGGACGAAGACGTCGTCGAACAGGCCGGAGTAGAGCACCCTGCCGTTCGCCGTGCTGTTCTCCACGATTCCCCCTGCCATGCAGAGGTTGCGTTGGCCCGTCGCCTGCCGGTAGTGCCCCAGCACGTGCAGGACGATCTCCTCCATCACCTCCTGCAGAGTCGCGGCGAGGTCCCGGTGCTGCTGTCCAGGCCCCTCCTTGCCGGCCGGCTCGAGCTTCCCAACCAGTTGGCCGATCCGCTCGAGACGCAGGTTGTACCCCCCGTCGGGCAGCAGCTCGTAGAGGTTCTTGAACAGGGGGCGGAAGACCGCCGGGTCACCCGACTGGGCCATCGCGATCGCCCGGTGGTCGTCGAGAGGTCCGAGGCCGAGGAACGGCAGGAGACTCTGGAACAGTCTCGTCGTCGACTTGCCCGGCGGCATCGGGAGGATCTCCTCCAGACCCACCGCGCCGCTCTCCTCCCGGCGTCCGAGGAAGAGCCCACCGGAGTTGTCGAGGATCAGGATCAGGGCCGCATCGAAACCCGAATGGGCGAGGGCACCCGCCGCATGGGTGAGCTTGTGCTGGAAAAAACGGAGCCTGGCCGGATCGATCTCGGCGCGCAGCTCCCGTTTCAGGGTCGCCGCCATGAGCTGCCGCGCATCGAGCCGCCACTCGAGGTCCGGCATGGCGAAATAGAGCCGGGAGAGCAGTTGGTTGGCGGCCTGCTCCTGGGCGTAGTAGGCGATGAGGTCGAGGTCCTCCGGGGCCGCCCCCCGCTGCTCCAGGCAGGTGCGGATCGCCGCCGAAGGAAACTTGTTGGAGCGCCGGATGCGGTCGACCCGCGACTCCTCGACGGCCGCCACCACGGCGCCGTCCTCCACGAGAACGGCGGCGCCGTCGTAGGTGTAGTTGTCAGGAGAATCCAGGCGCGCCTCGTGAACGGGATCCAGCCCACCCGCGAGCCCTAGCGTCAGCATAAAGGTTCCTTTCCACGCTCCAAATCAGTTACCGGAGCCGGCTCTCCGGGCTGTGCCCGGGCCTCAGGACTTTGCCGGCACGTCGGTCAGCAGCACCCGGTCCCACTCCGGCTCGACGGAGGAGGCGGCGGCGAGGAGCACCAGCCCCACTCCGGTCGCGCCGGTGAGGAAGCCGGGATCGGGACGCCAGTCGAGATCCAGGGTATCGCCCACGGTCCACGCCTCGAAGCCACCCACCCCCTGCCCCGGCTTTTGGAACCCGAAGGTCCGCTCGAGCCAGAAGAGGGCCGCGTCCCGCAGGGCCGGATCGCCCGTCGCCTGATAGAGACGGTTGAAGAGATGCGCGGCGCCGGACGCTCCATGGCAGATCCCGGCGTCGACGACCCCCGATTGATCCGCCGGGCGCGCGGCGGCGGCGCGGGCGATCTGCAGGGCCTCGCGCTCCCAGGCCTCCTCCCCCACCGTCCGCGCCGCCATCAGCAGGGAGGCGGCGATGCCGAGGTCGCCGTAGCACCAGGCGAGCCGCGTGGGCTTGAGGTCGGCGTTGCCCGGCGCCACGTTGTAGGGGAAGACCGCGCCCGTCCCCGCCGGCATCTTCTGGCGGAGGAGCCAGGCGACGGAGCCGTCCAGGAGATCCCGGGCGTCCACCCCGGCGGCGCAGGCCTGAGCCAGCACGCTGATCACCCCGGGGACGCCGTGCGCCACCCCGAGGTTGTAATTCCCCTGCGGATAGGCTTCGAGATCACGGTCGATCATCAGATCGGGCCCGGTGAGCCAGGTCACGCCGTCCGGCCGGCGCTCCGCGGTCTCCGCGAGGCGGGCCACGATCCGCTCCAGGCACTCCCTGCCCCCCGGCCGCGGCAGGCGCTCCAAAGCGTAGACGGCGAAGCCCACGAGGCCCGAGATGAGGTCGTAGTGCCCGCGCCAGGGGGAGAGGCTCACGTGGTCGAAGAGGGCCGCGATCACCTCCTCGCCGGGGTCCTCCCCCCCGTCGTCCTCGAAGAGCCGGCCGCGCAGGTGCTCCAGCGTCCAGGCGACGCCCGAGAAGCCGCTGTAGAGCCCCGGTGGGGCCTGCAAGGTCCCCGTGGCCTCGATCGACCGTTCGAGCAGCGCCATCGCCAGATCGTCGTACCCCTTACCCGGCCGAACCTGATCGAGATAGGTGAAGAAGTAGGCCTCCCCCGCATCGCCGCCGGCCAGCGAGGGGCCACGGCGGAGCCAGGCCGGGGCCTCCTCCTGGGATTCTTCAGCAGACTTGCGGACGTCGGCGGCGATCTCCTCGACCACGCGCAGGGCGTGGTCCGCCGCTTCGGGAGACAGGATCGGGGACCAGGCGGATGGCGTCTCGGTGCTCATGCGGGGCGGAAGCTTACCGCGCCGGGAGCCGTCTCCGCAAAGGCCATCCCCGGGTGGCTCGGCGCCGCCAGGGGGGCCCGGCGGGGCTGGAGCCAGGCCAGCAGCAGCCGGTCCCAGGCGGGCTCCACGGCGGAGACGGCGGCGAGGAGGGCCAGCCCGATGCCTGCGGAGCCGTCGAGGAGACCGGGATCGTCAGCCCACACCGGACGCCCGTCCACGCCGGAGACCCGCGCCTGGAAACCGCCGATCCCCTCGCCCGGACGCCGCATCGCCAGGAGACGGCCGAATCCGGCGCGGGCGGCGTCCGCGAACGGCTCCTTCCCCGTGGCCTGGAACAGCCGGTTGAGCCGGTGGGCCCGGCCGGCCAGGCCGTGCCGGAGACCGGCGTCCACCAAGCCCTCCACCCGTCCGTGGTCACAAGCCCGCCACGCGAGGTCCAGCGCCTCGCCGTCCCACGGCTCCTCCCCCGCCACGTCCGTACAGCGGCGCCCCCACAGGTGCTCGACCGTCCAGGCCACTCCGGAGACGCCGGTGGGAAAAGCCGCAGCCCCGGGGCGCGCCACTGCGACCTCGACCGCCTGCCCCAGGAGCTCCCTGCCCAGGTCGCCGTACCCCCGCTCCGGCACCGCCGCGTCCAGATAGGCGAGGAAGAGGGCCTGGCCGGCGGTCCCTCGCGCCAGGGAGAAAGCGGGATCCGGGCCGAAGGGGGCGATCAGGGAGGCCGTCGCGGCGAGATCGGCGGCGATGGCCGCCACCGCCGCAAGGGCGGCCGCGGCGGCATCACCGGACAGCAGAGGGCTCCAAGCACGGGAGATCGTCATCACAAAAGCTCCAAAGGAGGGGCGCTGGCGTCCGGCGCGCCGGTTTCTACTTCTTGAGCTTCCAGCTCTCTTCTACGTTCTCTCCAGGACGCTCGTCTATAGGAATGCGCCAAACGGGATCGAAATCCGTCATCGCCCGTCCCGCGGCCGCCTGCTATCCTTCCCCACCATGCGCCGGCTTCATCTGACGACCGGCGGTGAGAGCCATGGGCCGGGCCTCACCGCGATCCTCACCGGGCTGCCCGCCGGGATGCGGGTGGATTTCGACCTCCTGGCCCGCGACCTCGCCCGGCGCCAGCACGGCTTCGGCCGCGGACGCCGCATGCAGATCGAGAAGGACGCCGCCGAGATCCGCGGCGGCGTGCGCGGCGGCGAGACCCTGGGCTCCCCCCTGGTGCTCTGGATCCAGAACCGCGACTACGAGAGCTGGGAGAAGATCATGGGGCCCGAGACGGTCGATCCCCATCTGGTGGAGACCCGGCGCCTCAAGTCGCCGCGGCCGGGGCACACCGACCTCGCGGGAGGGATCAAGTACCAGCGGCGGGACCTGCGCGACATCCTCGAACGGGCCTCCGCCCGCGAGACCACCGCCCGCGTGGCGGCCGGCGCCTTCGCCCGCATGCTCCTGGCCGAATTCGGCGTCGACATCAAGAGCGGCGTCCGCTTCCTGGGGCCGGTCGGCGCCGACGGTCCCGTCCCCACCTGGGAGGACCTGCTGCAGGTGGACGAGACTTCCCCTCTGCGAGCGATCGACCGCGCCCGGGAGCCAGAGATGGTCCGCCTCGTCGAGCAGGCCCAGGAGGAGGGAGACACGCTCGGCGGCGCGGTGACGGTGATCGCCCACGGGGTCCCCCCCGGGCTCGGCTCCCACGTGCAGTGGGACGAGAAGCTCGACGGCCGCCTGGCCCAGGCGATCCTCTCGATCCACGCCGTCAAGGCGGTGGAGATCGGCGCCGGCGTCACCGCCTCTCAAGGGTTTGGCAGCGCGGCCCACG
>QHVW01000985.1 GCA_003223675.1 Acidobacteriota bacterium | reverse complement strand
CAGGGGGCTTTTCGGTTGGGACGTAGCCCGGGCATTGATGCCCGGGCGGCTGCGCAGGGTGCTTTTCACCCGGCCGTGGGATAGAGCTGGCGGTAGCTGTCGGAGAGGACCAGGATCCGCTTGACGTAGGTTTTGGACTCCTCGAGACCCAAGCCCTCGAGGAAGCGATCGACTTCGTTGTTGCCCGACTCCTGCCAGAGCCGCTTGATGCGGAAGTAGGTGGTGCCCAGACGCACGTTCACCGAGGGGTCGGTGAGCAGGTCCTGCTTCCAGGAGAGGCCGTTCTTCAGGGCCAGCTCGCGCGCGGTCGAGGGCATGAGCTGCATCAGGCCGCGGGCGCCCGCCCAGCTCTGGGCGTTGGCGTCGAAGGCGCTCTCCTGGCGGATGATCCCGAACACCAGGTAGGTGGGGAGACGGTTGGTGGTCGCCCAGGTGCGGATGGTGTCCTGGTAGTCCAGGGGATAGTAGAGCCGCCGCGCCTCGTCCGGCAGGGTGGCCTGGAACGGTCCGCCCAGGGCCGGGAAGGCGTCGCGGATCACCTGCACGCTCTTCCGGCGGTCCCCCTGGTGGGCCAGGATCACCGCCTCCAGGGCCCGCACGGCCCGCGTCTGTGCCTTGTCGCGCACCAGCTCGGCCTCGGTGTAGGCGAGGTCGTCCAGCCCGAGGTCGGTCAGCAGCCGCGCCCGGTTGAGCGCCGGGTCCGCGGGCCAGGGCTCTTTCGCCCGCGCCGCGGCGGCCAGGGCGGCCGGCTTGCCGCGCAGGCGGGCCACGGCGTTGCGGCGGTAGAAGTCCGCGGTATCGGCCTGGGCGATCTCGTTGTAGATCTGCTGCGCCCGCTCCCCCTCCCCCAGGAGGTCGAAGGCGCGCGCCGTCCAGTAGCGGCCGCGGCGGGCGTTGGCGTCCTGCGGATAGAGCGCGAACAGCTCGGTCCAGGTGCCGATCGCGCCGGTGTAGTTCCCCCTGCCGTACTCCTGCCACCCCAACTGCCAGAGGTTGGCGGCGCCGGTGGTGTCCTTGGCATCGAGGCGCTGCAGCCGGCGCAGGGCGTCGATGGCGCGCTCGAACAGCCCGGCGGTCTGATAGTCGGCGTAGAGCTCTTTCAGGGCCCTGGCCGCGAGATCGCGGTCGGCGCCGTTCTGGGCCACCTTCTCCAGGTACTGCTGGGAGAGGGAGCGCAGCTGCTGGCGCTCGGCCGAGCCGAGGTTCGCCCGGCCGCGCTGGGCGGTGGCGGCGTCCTCGGCGGCCTGGGCGCGGGCCCAGGTGAGGGCGGCGGCCTGGCGGGGGTCGGACGGCTCACCGCCGGCGAGCAGGCTCAGGGCGTCGCTCCCGCGGTGCAGGCGGGTCAGGGTCTGCGCCTCCAGGAGCTGCCACTCGAGGTCGCGGTCGGGGAGGGCCACGGAGTCGAGCGTGGTGAGCGCGTTGGCTTCGAGCTTGAGGTCGAGCAGGGCCTTCGCCCGCCGCTTGAGCTGGTCGCCGGTGAGGATGCGCGGCCAGGAGAGCGAGCCGTCCGGATTGCGGAAGATCTCGATCACGTTCAGCTCGGCGGCCTTGAGCGGGAAGCTCACCAGCAGGCGGCGGGCCGCCTCGGCCTGGGCCTCGCGGTCGCCGGTCTGGATGCCGATCTGCCAGGCGAGCGCCTCCAGTTGGGCCGCCTCGTCGCCCCGCAGCTCCTCGCTGCGCGCGGCCGCCACCAGGTCCAGGGCGCGCCGCGTGTCGCCGCGCTGCCAGGCGAGGGTGGCCGCCTTGCTCAGGGCGCGGGGGCGCAGCGCCGAGCCGGGGTAATCCCCCAGGAGCTTGGCGAGCGAGGTCTGGGCGAGCAGCACGTGCCCCCGCGCCGCCGCGGCGTCGCTCAGCAGCAGCAGCCGCCAGTCCTCCAGCGGACCGTCGGGGTCCTTGGCCGCGAACAGCCGTTCCTCGGCGTAGGCGGTCTGCTGGCAGGAGCTGGTATAGAAGCCGAGGAGGAGCTGGGCGAAGGCCGCCTCCGAATCCCGGCCCGAGAGGACGGGCGCCAGCGCCTTGTAGGCGGCGGCGCAGTCCTTCCGGCGCGCGGCCACCGCCGCCTCGGCGTAGGCGAGGGAGGCGCGGTCGGAGTGCCCCGGCAGCGGGCCGGCGGCGAGGCCGGAGCGCGGAGGCGAGGCGGTGGCGGAGCCCAGCAGGAGGGGGAGCAACAGGACGAGCGCGGCGCGGTGCCGAATCGGCTTTCTACTTCTCACTTCTGCTCCAGACTGCGGCTCCGGAAACCTTCCGGAGCCTGTGTCGCGACACGGCGGGTGCGCGTCCGGCCCGAGGCGGATCAGATGCCCAGCGCCTTGGAATCCCCTGCGGCCAGGATGCGCACCAGCTCCTGGTAAAAATAATCCGTCGAACGAAGGATCTGTGGATC
>QHVW01000984.1 GCA_003223675.1 Acidobacteriota bacterium | reverse complement strand
GCTTCCAGATCCTTTTCGAGGAAGGGGAGGAATTCGGGGCCACGGACGGCCTCTCCCTCCTCCCCGGCCGCGTCACCCGCCTGCCGGAGACCGTGCCGGTCCCCCACATCGGATGGAACCGTCTGCACGGTGTGGCTCACCATCCTTTATTGAATGGCTTGGAAGACCGCTACGTCTACTTCGTCCACAGCTACGCCCCCGAAGGGGTGCCGGACGAGCTCTGTCTCGCCCGCTGCACCCATGGCCGCGACTTCGCCGCCGTGGCGGGGCGGGGGCGGGTGATGGGCACGCAGTTCCACCCCGAGCGCAGCGGCCCGGCCGGGCTGCGGCTCCTATCCAACTTCCTGGAGATGGCGCATGGAGCTGATCCCCGCGATTGACCTCCGACACGGCCAGGTCGTCCGCCTCCGCCAGGGCGACGAGGCCCAAGCCACGGTCTACAGCGACGATCCGGTGGCCGTTCTGGAGTCGTACGCCGACGCCGGAGTGACGCGCGTCCACGTCGTGGACCTCGACGCGGCGCTGGGGGAGCCGCCGCAACGCAAGCTGATCGGACGGATGGTCCGCGAGGGGGTGAGCATCCAGCTCGGCGGCGGCCTGCGCGACCGGGAGACGATCGGCGATGCCCTCCTGTCCGGCTGCCAGCGGGCGGTGATCGGCTCGCTGGTGGCCCGGGACATGGACACCTTCCTCGGCTTCGCGGAGGAGCTGTCAGGCGATCTCGTCCCCGCCCTCGACGTGGCCCGGGGCGAGGTGCGGATCGCCGGCTGGAAGGAGAAGGCGCCGCGCAGCCTTGGCGAGCTCTGCGCCCGTCTCATGGGCGCGCCCTGCCCGGCCGTGCTGGTGACCGACATCGAGCGTGACGGCATGATGGCCGGCCCCAACCTGGATCTGGCCTGCCGGGTGGCGGCCACCACGGGGATCCCGGCGCTCGTCTCCGGAGGGATCCACTCCCTGGCGGACCTCAAGGCGGCGCGGCGGCTCCCCGAGATCGCCGGCGTGGTCGTGGGACGGGCGCTCTATGAGGGGGCGTTCACGATCGAGGAGGCCCTGGCCGCATGCGTCTGACCGGACCCACGGATCTCGCGCGGCGGGTGATCCCCTGCCTGGACGTCTCCGCCGGCCGGGTGGTCAAAGGGGTGCGCTTCCAGGACCTGCGCGATCAGGGGGACCCCGCCGAGTCGGCCCTCCGCTACGCCGAGCAGGGTGCGGACGAGATCGTCTTCCTCGACATCACCGCCGCCCCCGAGGAGCGGGACACTGACGTCGAATGGGTCCGCCGCACGGCCGAGCAGGTGTTCATCCCCCTGACGGTGGGCGGCGGCGTGCGGAGCGAGGCGGACGCCCGGCGGCTCCTGCGCTCCGGGGCCGACAAGGTGGGGATCAACTCCGCCGCCGTCGAGCGTCCCGAGCTGATCGGCGAGCTGGCCCGCCGCTTCGGCAGCCAGTGCGTGGTGCTGTCGGTGGACGCCAGGCGGCGCGAAGGCGGCTGGGAGGTGGTCACCCGGGGGGGCCGGTATCTCACGGGGCTGGACGCCCTGGCCTGGATTCGCGAGGGGGTCGAGCGCGGGGCCGGGGAGATCCTGCTCACCAGCATCGACCGCGACGGCACCCAGGGGGGGTACGATCTGGCTCTGGTTCAAGAGGTTTCGGAGTCCGTGCCGGTGCCGGTGATCGCCTCCGGGGGCGCCGGCGAGGCGGAGCACCTCGCGCAGGCCCT
>QHVW01000983.1 GCA_003223675.1 Acidobacteriota bacterium | reverse complement strand
CCGCTGGCGGCGCTCCATCAGGTCATGGCGGCCATCCACAGCGAGCCGGGGCCGATCCCCTTCACCGGCGGCTTCGTGGGCTACTTCGGCTACGACCTGATCCGCATGGTCGAGCGCCTGCCGAACCGCCCCGCCGATCCCTTCGATCTCCCCGTCGCCCTGTTGGCCCGCGTCGACACCCTGATGGTGTTCGACCACGCGTACCAGCGGGTGCTGGCGATCGCCAACGAGATCGAGGGGGAGGTGGGGGTGGGCGAGGCCGAGAAGGATCTGGCCCGTCTCTCGCGGCTGCTCACCGAGGAGGCGGGCGGCGGCGCGGTGGCCATGCCGGGGCAGCCCCCCGGGCCCGCCGCCACCGACCTGCCGAGCCTGGACAGCCCGGGCTACCGGCGCGCCGTGCTCAAGGCCAAGGAGCACATCGCCGCCGGCGACATCTTCCAAGTGGTGCTCGCCCGCCGCTGGCGCGTGCCGCGGCGCATCGAGCCGCTGGCCCTCTACCGGGCGGTGCGCATGGTCAATCCCAGCCCCTACATGGTGCTGCTCGAATCGCCCGACGTCGCGCTGGTGGGCGCCAGCCCCGAGATGCTGGTGCGCAAGCAGGGCCGGCACATCGAGACGCGGCCCATCGCCGGCACCCGGCCGCGCGGCATGGACGCCGACGGGGACAAGCGGCTGGCCGAGGACCTGCTGGCCGATCCCAAGGAGCGGGCCGAGCACGTGATGCTGGTCGACCTCGGGCGCAACGACCTCGGCCGGGTGGCCGTGCCGGGGAGCGTGCGGGTGCCGACCTTCATGGAGATCGAGCACTACAGCCACGTCATGCACATGGTCTCCAGCGTCGAGGGGGAGCTGGCCACGGGGAAGGACGCGCTCGACGCCCTGCTCGCCTGCTTCCCGGCCGGCACCGTGTCGGGCGCGCCCAAGATCCGGGCCATGGAGATCATCGACGACCTCGAGCCCGAGGCGCGGGGGCCCTACGCGGGCGCGGTAGGTTATCTTTCCTTCTCGGGAGACCTCGACACCTGCATCGCCATCCGGACCCTGGTGGTCCGCGACGGCGACGCCCTGCTGGTGCGGGCGCTGCCGGCGGGGCCGGCCTGCCACCGGGGGACGCGGAGCTGCTTCGAGCCGAACCCCGCCCGGCTGGAGCTGGGCTGGCTGGCGGAGGTGCTCGCCTCCCGGCAGGGGGCCGACCCCGAGACGAGCTACACGGCCCGCCTCCTCGCCCGCGGCGTCGAGCGCGTCGCCCAGAAGGTGGGGGAGGAGGGGGTGGAGACCGCCATCGCCGCCGTGGTTTCCGCCGGGGCCGCGGCGCGCGGCCCGGGAGAGGGGGATGGGAAGCGTAAAGCGTTGATTGGAGAGGCCTCCGACCTGATCTACCACCTCCTGGTGCTGCTCCAGGCCACGGGTGTCGATCCGGCCGAGATCAAAGACGAATTGATTCGGCGACACGGTTTTGCCTCGACGGAGCACTCCTAATGCGTAGCTCAAAAATCTGCTGCTCTTATTTGTGTTTGTGTTGGAGGTCATCTCATGTTT
>QHVW01000982.1 GCA_003223675.1 Acidobacteriota bacterium | reverse complement strand
AGAGGGGCTCACCAAGCAAGGGGCTTTTTTCTCATCCGACGGATCAATCAAGATCCCGTGGCCCGGGCGGTCCCGCGGAAGGCGTCCAGCCGCCGTTGGGCGGCGAGGGTGCGGGGATGGTCGGGTCCGAGCTTGCCTCGGAGGTCTTGATATCCCGAAAGGAGAAGGGGCCCGGCTTCGGCGGGCCGGCCGCGGGCGGCCAGGCAGCTTCCCAACAGGCTGCGGGCGGCGGCGGTGTCCCGGTGATGCTCCGGCAGCGCCTTCTGGTAGACCGCGACCGCCTGCCGCAGCAGAGGCTCGGCGGCGCCGGGAGATCCTTGCGCCAGGCGGAGGCTCCCCACGACGACGAGCGAGGCGGCATAGGACGGATGGGCCTCGCCGAGGAGCTTGCGGCGGATTGCCAGGGCCTCCAGGGCCAGCGGCTCGGCGGACTCGAGATCTCCCTGGTCGGCGAGGAGGCCGGCGAGCTTGGACAGCTCGTCGGCCACCCGTGGATGCTCCTCGCCGAAAACCTTTCTGACGATGCGCAGGGATTCCTCGTAGAGCGGCCGGGCCGCCTTCCGGTCCCCCTTCATCTCCAGGAGGTCGGCGAGGTTGTTGAGAGTGATCGACACCTTGTGATCCTCGTTGCCGAGGAGCTTCCTCTGCACGGCCAGCGCCTGCCGGTACATCGACTCGGCTTCCGGCCACCGGTCGCGGCCGCGGTCGACGAGCACCGAGGCCAGATTGTTGAGCGTCAGGGCGATCGACGGGTGCTCTCCGCCATAGGCCCGCCGGGCCACCGCCAGGGCCTCGCGGTAGGCCGCCTCGGCGCCGGCCAGATCCCCCCGGTACGTCAGCAGCACTCCCAGGTTGCCGTGCAGGGCCACGATCCACGGGTGCCCCGGGCCGAACGCGTCGCGCGCGAGCGAGAGCGCCTGCCGGTACAGGCTCTCGGCGCCGGCGAGATCGCCCTTGAGCCGCCGGAGAGTGGCGAGATTGTTGAGAACGGCCACGCTCTCTTTGTCCGCGCGGCCGAAGTACTTCCGGCGGATCCGCAAGGCCTCCCAGAACAGGGGCTCGGCGGCGGCGAGGTCCGACTTATCCTCCAGGGCCAGCGCCAGATTGTTGAGACTCTCGGCCGTCCCCGGCTCGTCGCCCAACGCCCGATGAATGGCGAGCGCGCGACGCGCGGCGTCCTCGGCTTTGGCGGCCTCGTCGTGCCGCCCATAGAGGTCGGCCAAGGCGTCGAGGCTCTCGGCCACCTCGCGATGGATCTCTCCAAACCGCTGGCGCCGCAGCGCCAGCGAGCGCTGGAGAAGAGGCTCGGCGCTGTCGTACAGGCCGAGGCTCCGGTAGGCTTTGCCGATGGTGAGCGCGAGGGTGGCCTGGGTCTCCGGCTGGTCCGCGAGCTCGGTCAGGACCTTCGCCCGGCCGCGGTCGAGCAGCTCGCGGGCGGTGACGTCCTTGCCGGGCGGCACCTCCTCGACGTCCGAGCTGCGGAAGACCTCCTCCAGAAAGCCGGTTACCGCCGGCGGCCAGCGGGTGCCGGCCGACCAGCTTGCGCAGGCGGTAGCCGAAAGTCGCCGGGTGCGCGGCCACCGGCAGCCCCTGGCGATAGCGGCGCAGGTCCTCCGCCAGGAGGTCGACCGCCGCATAGCGCTGCGGCGCCTCCTTGCGCAGGGCGGTGAGCACGATGTTGTCGAGGTCCCCCGCGAGAGCGCGCCGCAACCGCCCTGGCGCCGCCTGGCTCGGCGCCTCCGGCGTCTGCTCGACGATCGCCCGCTCCAGGTCCCCCGGCCGCTCGGCGGCGACCCGGTAGGGCAGCCGGCCGGCCAGCAGGACGTAGAGCAGCACCCCCAGGGAGTAGACGTCGGTGGCCGTGGTGATCGCTCCTCCCGTCACCTGCTCCGGGCTGGCATAGGTAGGGGTCATCAGGCGCTCGCCGGTCCGCGTCGCCTGCGATTCGAGCGGCAGGGGCGCTCCGGCCAGGAGCTTGGCGATGCCGAAGTCCAGCAGCTTCGGGTTCCCCTCGCCGTCCACCAGGACGTTCGACGGCTTGAGATCCCGATGGACGACCAGGCTCCGGTGCGCATACGCCACCGCGGCACAGATCTTGAGGAACAGGTCGACCCGCTCGCCGGTCGTCAGATGATGCTGCTCGCAGTACTGGTCGACGGGCACGCCTTCGATGAGCTCCATCACCAGGTAGGGGAGCCCCTCCTCGGTCGTTCCACCGTCCAGGAGACGCGCGATGGCCGGATGGCTCAGGGAGGCCAGGATCTGCCGCTCCGACTGGAAGCGGTTGAACAGGTCGGAGCGGTCCGGGCTGAAGCTGAAGATCTTCACGGCCACCCGCTGCTGGTAGGCGAGATCGGTGCGCACGGCGGTGTAGACCGTGCTCATGCCCCCCTCGGCGAGCTTCCCCTCGATGAGGTACGGCCCCAGCCGGCGGCCGAGCAGAGAGGGGGGCGCGGCGGTCGCTTCGACGGCCTGGGAAAATCCCGCCAGGAAGCTGCTGGCCCCGGCGTCGGCGGCCACCAGCGCCGCGGCCTCCGCCGCGAGATCGGGCTCGTCCTGGCGGAGCTCCGACAGGGCCAGCCGCTGTCCGCTCGGGGTCTTTTCGATGACCCGCTCGAAGATCGACCGCAGCCGGAGAAAGCGCTCGCGGTCAGCCATCGAGCGCTCCTGGAGCCGCGCCGCCGAGACGGCTGTGAAGCCAGCTCTTGGCCAGGCGCCAGTGCCGCCGCACCGTGGGGTTGGAGAGGCCCAGCACCGCGGCGATCTCGTCGTGCTCGAAGCCGCCGAAGACCCGCAGCTCGACGATCCGGGCCAGCCTCTCGTCCGCCTCCTCGAGCTCCCGCAGGGCATCGCCGAGGGCCACCAGATGGGCGTCCCTTTCCACCACCACGTCAGGGATCTCGGCGAGCCTCACCTCGCAGAGCTGGCCGCCATGCTTCGCATACTGGCGCCGCCGTGCGCGGTCGATCAGGATCCGCCGCATCATGCGGGCGGCGACGGCGAAGAAATGGGCCCGGTCCTGCCAGTCGACGGCCTGGAGATCGCAGAGCCGCACGAAAGCCTCGTGCACCAGATCGCGGGTCTCCAGAGTGGGCCGCTTCCGCTCGCGGTTGAAATAGCGTCGCGCCAGGCGGCGCAGCTCGCCGTACACCAGCGGCGCGAGCTCCTCCAGCGCGCCTTCATCGCCTCTCCGCCAATCCTGGAGAAGCTGGGTGACCCGGCTCACAGGCGGTCCACTGCTCGACGACGGCTGCAAGGCTTCACGCTCCCCAATGCCCACCGGAGCTTCATTAGAAGACTACATATTTGAGAATACAGTATCGCGCATGGGGGCGCCGGGGTCAATCCGAGGGCTCCGGCCTCACCGCGAGAGGCTCCAGATCCGCCCAGGTCTGCTCGAAACCTCGGCAGGTCTGCTCCAGACCCGGCCAGGTTTGCTCGAAACCTCCCGAGGTTTGCTCCAGACCTGCGCAGGTTTGCTCCAGACCTGGCCAGGTCTGCTCAAACCTCGCGAGGTTTGCTCCAGACCTGCCGAGGTTTGCTCCAGACCTCCGCAGGCCTGGAGCAGACCTGGGCAGGTCTGCTCCAGACCCGCGCGGGTCTGCCCGGTGAATTCGTTGTCGAGCAAGGACATCCTCGAAATGGACCGCCGTCACCC
>QHVW01000947.1 GCA_003223675.1 Acidobacteriota bacterium | reverse complement strand
GCGGCGCTGCCTGCTCTCCTCGATCGAGGGCGCGGCCATCACCGCGGTCAACATCGAGGGGGTGCTGCACGAGTTCTCGTCGATCCCCGGCGTGGTCGAGGACGTCACCGACATCATCCTCAACCTCAAGCAGATGTCGATCACCCTCCACGCGGAGGAGGGGTCGAAGGTGCTGTCGATCGACGTGCAGGGGCCCGGCAAGGTGACCGCCGGCCAGATGAGCGAGGACCCGCAGGTCGAGATCTTCGACCCCAACGTCCACATCGCCACTCTCAACGAGGAGGGTCGGCTCAAGCTCCAGGCCCAGATCAAGCGCGGCCGCGGCTACGTGGCCGCCGACCGCAATTTCGACGAGTCGATGGGCATCGGCTGGATCCCGGTCGACTCCGCCCACAGCCCGGTCCGGCGGGTCAACTTCCGGGTCGAGGCGG
The DNA here is from genome assembly GCA_003223675.1 of Acidobacteriota bacterium. Classification (GTDB taxonomy): domain Bacteria; phylum Acidobacteriota; class Thermoanaerobaculia; order Multivoradales; family UBA5704; genus DATARR01. The sequence continues at coordinate 6,576 of QHVW01000947.1, read as the reverse complement.
CCCGCGTCGGCCAGGCGACCGACTACGAGCGCCTGATCCTCGAGGTGTGGACCAACGGCACGGTGCGGCCGGAGGAGGCGGTGTCGCTCGCCGCCATGCTGCTCACGCCGGTCTCGACGCCCTGCTGGCCAAGCCGATCGACGACCTCGATCTCTCGGTCCGCTCGGCCAACTCGCTCAAGAACGCCAACATCCACACGCTCCGCGACCTGGTGCGCCGGACCGAGAAGGACATGTTGGAGACCAAGAACTTCGGCAAGAAGTCGCTTGAAGAGGTCCAGGAGGTCCTCGACAAGCTCGGGCTCCGGTTCGGCATGGACCCGGACCGCCCCTCGACCTCGGCGTAAACGGAGGAGATCATGCGTCACGCGATGAGACATCGGAAGCTCGGGCGGACCTCCTCTCACCGGGAGGCCCTGTTCCGCAACCAGCTCCAGTCGCTGGTGGAGAAGGAGAAGATCGTCACCACGCTCCCCAAGGCCAAGGAGCTGCGCCCCATCGCCGAGAAGGTGATCACCCGGGGGAAGCACGGCACCGTGCACGACCGCCGCTGGGTGCTGCGGTGGGTGCTGAAGCGCGATCTGGTCAAGAAGGTGTTCGACGAGATCGCGCCCCGCTTCACGGCGCGGCCGGGCGGCTATCTGCGCATCGTCAAGCTGGGGCCCCGTCTGGGTGACGGCGCCGAGATGGCGGTGCTCGAGCTGGTCGAGCGGTCCGAGGCCGCGGCGGCCGAGCCGGTGAAGGAATCCCAGGCTCCCAAAGCCAAGGCGCCCAAGACGCCGAAGCCGAAGAAGGAGGCCAAGGAAGGCGCCAAGGCCGAGGAGAAGCAGGCCAAGCCGAAGCGCGGCGAGGCCAGGGAGGCCAAGAAGGTCTCGACCAAGAAGGAAGGCCGGGCCCAGACCTCGGCCCCCAAGAAGATCGGCTCGTAGAGCCCCTCTTCGCGGAATCCCGAACGGCCGGTGCGTTGTGCCGGCCGTTCTCGCTTTCTGTAGGGGCGGCCCTATGTGGCCGCCCTGGGCGGGGGAAAATCCCAACCGGCCAGCCCCCACCCAGGGCGGCCACATAGGGCCGCCCCTACTAAATCCCATCCATGGCAGCCGACCTTCCTAAACGCCCCCGTCTCGGCCGCAACGTCCTCGCCCTCGGCGTGGTGAGCTTCCTCACCGACGTGGCGACCGAGATGACCTATCCGCTGATCCCGGTCTTCCTGGCCACCGTCCTGGGGGCCAGCGCCACCTATGTGGGCACCATCGAGGGGGCGGCGGAGACCACGGCGGCGCTGCTCAAATGGGCCAGCGGCTGGTGGTCGGACCGCGTCGCCCGGCGCAAGCCCCTGGTGCTCGCCGGATACGCGCTGGCGTCGGCGGTCCGCCCCCTGACCGGCCTCGCGCAGTCGGCCCTCCAGGTGCTGGGGATCCGCGTCGCCGACCGGGTGGGCAAGGGGATCCGCACCTCCCCCCGCGACGCGCTGATCGCCGATTCGGTCGATCCGGCCATCCGCGGCCGGGCCTTCGGCTTCCACAACGCCGCCGACAATGCCGGCGCCGTGCTGGGGCCGCTCATCGCCTTCGCCTTCCTGCGCTGGGAGGGGCTGCCGCTGCGCACGGTCTTCCTGCTCACCGCCATCCCCGGAGCCCTGGCGGTGCTGACGCTGGTCTTCGGCGTGCGCGAGGTGTCGCGGACGGCGCCGCCGAAGAAAGACGGCAAGGTCGATCTCAAAGCGTCTCTCGGCGGGAGGTTCTGGGCCTATCTCGGCGTCCTCCTGCTGTTCACGCTCGGCAACTCGACCGACGCCTTCCTGCTGCTGCGGGCGGGACAGCTCGGGGTGGCCACCAGCCTCATCCCCATCCTCTGGGCCCTGCTCAACCTGGTCAAGGCGCTCTCCAACACCCCGGGCGGCATCCTCTCGGACCGCATCGGCCGCAAGCCGCTCATCGCCGCCGGCTGGCTGGTCTATGCCACGGTCTACTTCCTCTTCGGCCGCGCCAGCCAGACCTGGCACGCCTGGGCGCTCTTCGCCGTCTACGGCGTCTACTTCGGCCTCACCGAGGGGGTGGAGAGGGCGCTGGTGGCCGATCTCGTCCCCAAGAACCGGCGCGGGGCGGCCTTCGGCTGGTACAACCTGGCCATCGGCGTGGGAGCGCTCCCCGCCTCGCTCCTCTTCGGCGCCCTCTGGGACCGCTGGGGATCGGCGACCGCCTTCAACTTCGGCGGCCTGCTCGCCCTGGCGGCGGCGGCGGGAGTGATTTTCGTGGTGCCCCGGCGCGCCGTCTGATGTCGTAGAATCTCCGGCACGTTTTCGTGCGCAGCCGTAAACCCTGTTCCAAGGAGCTTTGGATGCTCAGCCAGCGCCGCCTTTCGGCCCTTTCCTGTTTTCTGCCGGTCCTCCTGGCGGCCGGCGCCCTCCGCGCCCAGGCGCCCGATCCGGCCGCGGTCCAGGCGGCCATCGCCGGCGCCAGGCTGGAGCCCGCCCGCGCGGTGGCGCTGAAGAACGTCAAGCTGGGCGTGGGGCTCGGCACGCTCCGCCTCGAAGACGGCGTGCTGATCCCGGCGACGCCGGTCGGCGGCAAGACCATCGAGATGGTCTTCCTGGGCAAGGGGCGGATCGAGGTCGAGCCGCCGGATGCCGTCGAGGGGGGGCAGCTCGAGCTGTTCACCGGCGGCTCCCGGCTGGACGCGGAATTCAAGGAGGCGGTGCTGGTGGTCGGGCAGGAAGCGGCGGCGTCCGCGATGCTCAAGCGGCCCGCGGCGCCGCCGGACGCCGAGCAGAGCCGCCGCGCCGAGGCGCTCTTCGCGGACTGGCGCAAGAAGGGGGAATGGAAGTACATGAGCGCCGAGCGGGGGATCCTGCTCAACGTCCTGCGCGATCCGGTGGCCGCCGGCTACTTCGCCGCCTGGTTCCGCGGCGGCGACCTGGGCGACATTTTCTACTGCGTCCAGCCCGGCGAGCGGGAGCAGGTGACCCTCGGCCACTTCGTCCCCCTCGACGCCACGGAGAGGGACAAGCGCAAGATCCTCAAGCAGATCTCCCGCGAGCAGCGCAAGGGGCGGCTGCTCGGCGTGGAGCTCGACGACCTGGGGCAGTGGGACACCTGGCTGCAGTCGTCGCTGCGGATCGCGGACGGCAAGCCGGCGCTCGGCGCCCCTCCTTTCGAGCCGAAGAAGTACACCCTCGACATGACCCTGGTCGAGCGCGAGCTGCGCCTGATGGGCAAGGCCCGGATCGACCTCGAGCCCGTGGTCGCCGGCTCGCGTGCCGTGCCGCTCGTCCTCCCCGGCGACTTCCAGGTCTCCAAAGTGACCGATCCCGCGGGGGCTCCGCTCTTCTACCTGCGCACCGGCGCCGAGCTGACGGTCGTCCTGCCGCAGGCGCCGCCCGCCGGCGGCACCGCCTCGGTGGTGGTCGAATACTCCGGGCGCCCGGTGGACAAGGACTGGAACCGGCTCACCCTGCTCGACACCATGGGGTGGTACCCCCATGCGGGGTCCGTCGACCGCGCTCCCTACGACGTGACCTTCCACTGGCCCAAGGGGCTGGAGCTGGTGGCGAGCGGCCGCCGGGCGGACGGCGGCGAGAGCCCGGACGGCACCCGCTGGGAGAGGCGCACGCTCGACTTCCCGGCCTTCGGGTTCACTTTCGAGGTCGGCCACTTCCGGGTGGAGACGGCGCAGGCCGGTCACGTCGCGGTGCGCTTCGCCTTCGGCCCGGGCTTCTCCGGATGGGGCGGCGGCGCGTCCCGCGAGGACGTGATGAAGGCGGTCACCGACTCCCTCCAGTTCTATGAGGAGAAATTCGGCCCCTACCCGCTCGACGAGCTGACGGTGGCCACCGCCAACCGCGATTTCTCCCAGGGGATGCTCGGCTTCGTCACCCTGGGGGACGGCATGATGCAGGACCTGGGGGTCTGGAACCGCCTCTTCGGCCTGGAGGACCGCCGGCTGGTCATCGCTCACGAGATCGCCCACCAGTGGTGGGGCGACCAGGTCGGCTGGACGAGCTACCGGGACCAGTGGATCAGCGAGGCGATGGCGAGCTACTCGGCCCTCCGCTTCGGCAAGGAGCGCCTCGGCGACCGGTACTCCGGCTTCGACCTCACGGCGGGGTGGCAGCGCCAGCTCACCGGCAGCCTGCCGGACGGCCGCTCGCTCGAATCGGTCGGCCCCGTGGTGCTCGGCGGACGGCTGTTCTCCAGTCACGCCGACGCTGCCTACGAGGCGATCGTCTACAAGAAGGGGGCGGTGATCCTCGACATGCTGGCCCGCGGCCTGGGGGAGGAGAATTTCCCCAAGATCCTCCGGCAGATCGTCAAGGTGGAGAACGGCAAGACGATCTCGACCGAGGACTTCTTCTCCCTCATCGAGCGGATCACCGGCCAGGACCTCAAGGCGTTCACCACCCAGTTCGTCTACGGCACGGGCCTGCCGCAGGTGCTCTACAGCTACCGGTTCGAGAAGAAGGGCCAGGGGTGGGTCGTGAAGGGCGAGGCCCGGCAGGAGACCCCCCACCGCTTCCACTACAAGGTCGTGCAGACGCCGCGCGGCACCTTCGACGTCGCCGCCGAGGCGGTGCGGGAGGTCGACGTCAAGCAGTCCACCCTGGTGGTGCCGATCGATCTGGAGGTCTACGATCCGGCCAAGGGCAAGGCGAAGGGGAAGAACGGCGCCAATGCAACCGTGCGGGGGAACATCCTGGTCAAGGGGGAGTCGACCCCGTTCGAGATCCCCGTCGAGCAGGAGCCCAAGGCGTTCTGGCTCGACCGCCACGCCAAGGTCTTCGGCCTGTTCTTCGACGAGAATCGGCACCCCAAGCGGATGCTCTACTATCGGGGCCTCAAGGCGTCCGTGGAGGGGAAGGCCACCGAGGCCGTGGCGCTCTACGATCAGGCGCTGAAGACCGAGGAGCCGCCGCCGGACACCGGCGAGACGGTATATTACGCCGACCTTCAATACGCCCGGCGGGTGATGAACGCGGCGATCGAGCTCGGCCGCGCCCGCCTCCTGCTCGATCAGGGGAAGGACGACGAGGCCGACGCGGCCCTCGGCCGGGTCGACCGCCTGCTGCGGGACGGCGATGAATACCGGCTCCTGCAAGCGCGCCTGGACGTGCGGCGCGGCAACTATGACAAGGCTTTCCAGGGGCTGCGCAAGGGGCTGAAATCCAACGGGCTCGACAGCGAGGGGTACGCGCTGCTGGCCATCTCCGCCCGCGCGACCGGCCACAAGGAGGAGCTCGACAAGGCGTTGAAAAAGGCCCGGGAGAACGGCGCCGACGTGACTCTGCTATCCGGTTCCTGAGGGACTACGATGAAAAAGATCTCATGGCTGTGGATCGTTCTGCTGCTGGCGGGGGGCCTGCTCGCGGACGGGGCCGAGAAGAAGCCGGAAGAGAAGAAGGCCGAGAAGAAGAAGGACACCGCGATCCTCCCCGCGCCGCCGCGAGCCGAGGGGGAGGGACCCTACAAGCGGCTGATCCTGCGCGGCGTGACGGTGATCGACGGCACCGGCGCGCCGCCGATCGGGCCGGTCGACATCGTGATCGAGAAGAACCGCATCGCCGACGTCGTGCCGGTGGGCAGCCCGGGGGTGGCGCCCGATCCCGACAAGCGCCCCAAGGCCGGGGAGGGGGACCACGAGATGGACCTCCACGGCATGTACGTCCTGCCGGGCTTCGTGGACATGCACGGGCACATCGGCGGCAAGGAGCAGGGGACGCCGGCCGAATACGTCTTCAAGCTCTGGATGGGGCACGGCATCACCACCGTCCGCGATCCCGGGAGCGGCAACGGCCTCGACTGGGTGCTCGACCAGAAGGCGAAGAGCGCCAAGAACGAGATCACCGCCCCGCGCCTCAAGGCCTACGTCTTTTTCGGGCAGGGCCGCGACGAGCCGTTCACCAGGCCCGAGGAGGCGCGCAAGTGGGTCGACCAGATCGCCGCCAAGGGGGCCGACGGCGTCAAGTTCTTCGGCTACCGGCCGGACATCATGCAGGCGGCCATCGACGAGACGAGGAAGAAGGGGCTCCGCTCCGCCTGTCACCACGCGCAGATGGACGTGTCGAGGGTCAACGTCCTCACCTCGGCCCGCTGGGGGCTCACCTCGATGGAGCACTGGTACGGCCTCCCCGAGGCGCTGTTCGACGACCGCACGATCCAGGACTATCCGCTCGACTACAACTACGCCGACGAGTCGCACCGCTTCGGTGAGGCCGGCAGGCTGTGGAAGCAGGCGGCGCCGCCGTTCTCGAAGAAGTGGAACGAGGTGATGGACGAGCTGATCAAGCTCGACTTCACGATCGACCCCACCTTCAACATCTACGAGGCGAACCGCGATCTGATGCGGGCCCGCCGCGCCGAGTGGCACGACGAGTACACCCTCCCCTCGCTCTGGGACTTCTACGCCCCCAACCGCAAGTCGCACGGCGCCTACTGGTACTACTGGACGACCGAGAACGAGATCGACTGGAAGAACGACTACCGGCTCTGGATGGCCTTCGTCAACGAGTACAAGAACCGCGGCGGCCGGGTGACCGTGGGCACGGACAGCGGCTTCATCTACGAGCTCTACGGCTTCGCCTACG
>QHVW01000974.1 GCA_003223675.1 Acidobacteriota bacterium | reverse complement strand
CCGCCGGAGATCGAGGGGACGACCTCTCTGCTCAATGCCTGCCCGGACCTCGCGGCGCGGGCCCTGGCCGTGATCCACATGGACATGGTGGGCGGGGACGCCGAGATCACCAAGGCCGTCTTCCACGTCACCCGCTCCCCCAAGAGCCTGCCGACGTTCGTCGACGACGTGGGATCGGCCTTCGGCCGCTTCGTCAACGAGCAGTCGTACTCTTTGGCGGCCACCGGCGAGGCGCCCTATCCGCTGGTCGATCCCGAGGGGAGCAAGCGGGCGCTCCAGGCCGAATTCGTCGACTTCACCGAGGGGAGCGATCATGAGGTGTGGAGCGAGGGGTCGTGGCGGGTGCCGGCGATCTATCTGAACGACTGGCCGGACCGCTATATTCACACCCACGCGGACGGTGTGGCCAACATCGATCCCACCAAGTTGATGCGCGCCGCCTTCCTGGGCGCGGCGAGCGCGTGGTACCTGGCAGGGCTCGATGCCGCCCAGGTGCCGGCGCTCTGGGAGGTGATCCGCCGCGGCAGCCTGAGGCGGACAACCTCTTGCGTTTCCACTTCGCTCAGGAAGCCGCGGTGGTGGAATCGATCAACCGTTTCGCCGCGGTGCCCACCGGCGTGCGGAAGAGCGCGGACGAGCACCTCGCGGGGCTGCGGCGGCTGGTGGGGGTTTCAGAAACGAAGTCGGTGGGAACGGCGGACGTCGTCTATCGCCGCGCGCCCGATCCCAAGGGGCCGATGACCGTCTTCGGCTATGACTATTTTCAGGACCACATCGCCCAGAAGGGGATCGCGGCGCCCGCGCTGCTGAAGCGGACCGGCCTCTGGGGTGGGGGCGCCGAGTACGCCTATGAGGCGCTGAACCTGGTGGACGGCCGGCGCACGGTGCGCGAGATCCGCGACGCGCTCGCCGCCATCTACGGGCCGGTGCCGCTGCCGGAGGTCACGGAATATCTCGGGGATCTCGAAACGATCGGAATTCTGCAACGGGAGAAGTCTGCGCATGCTCCGTGAAAAGTTCATCCATCACCATACGTACAAACCCCACGAGTTCCGCTGGCGCAGCCGCGAGATCTCGCGGCTGGAAGGCCTGAGCGACGCGGTCTTCGGCTTCGCGATCACGTTGTTGATCGTGGCCCTGGAGGTGCCCAAGACCTCGGGGGAGCTGTTGGAGACGATGCGCGGGTTCGCCGGGTTCGCGCTGACGTTCTTCATCCTCTACACGCTTTGGTACCGGCAGTTCGTCTTTTTCCGGCGCTACGGGCTGGAGGACCCGCCGACGGTGGCGCTGACCGGCGCGCTCCTCTTCGTCGTACTGTTTTTCGTCTTTCCGCTCAAATTTTTCGTCGGCACCATGGCGAACCGGCTGCTCGGGGCCCCCAAGACGGTCCGGCTGCCGGACGGCACGATCGAGAAGGTGATCCGGCCCGAGCACGTCCCGATGATGATGTCGATCTATGGCGCGGGTTTCGTCGCCGTCTCGGTGATCTTCTTTCTCCTCTACGCCCATGCCTACCGCAAGCGGGAGGATCTCGATCTGAACGAGCTCGAGGTCTTCGACACCCGGCGAAGCCTGGAGGCCCTCCTCTATACCATCGTGATCGGCGTGCTGCTCGTGGAGGTCGCCTGGGCCGGGGACCTGGCCCGCGGCAAGCCGTACGAGGATATGGCCACCTATGCGAGCGTCGGGGTGCTGTACGCTTTCATCGCCTTCATGCTCTACCGCACCCGCCGGCTCGGCCGGCGGCGCAAGGAGATGGTGGCGCGGCTTCAGGAGATCGCGGTGGAAGGCGATCCCGGGCCGGCGCTTCAGAGCTGACGCGGACGCGGGCTCACGATCTTCTCGTCCAAGCGCGCGTCGAGCCGGGCGTCGGCGAGCGCCGCGCCGTATTCGCGCTGGAGCTGGGGGTTGGCCTTGAGGGCCGCTTCGAGCGAGGCCAGGGCCTTTCGGGCCTGCTCCCGGCGGCGACCAGGATCGGTCTCCAGGCGCGCGCTCATCTCTTCGAGCTGGCCGCGCAGGGCCAGATAGCGCGCCTCGCTCGGGTTGACCGCGAGCGCTTTGATCGCGCGCGCTCAGCGCCTGGGTGAAGTAGACGTCCGGTTGCCGGGGGTTGGCCGCCTCGGCGCGGGCGAGCTCGGCGTCGGCGCCGCGCAGGTCGGGGCCGGGATCCTGCCGCTGCCGCATCCGCCAGCGGGCGGCGATCCGCTTCACCCGCGCCCTTTCCAGGAAGGCGTCGGCATCGGTGGCGTTGAGCCGCAGCGCATCGTCGAGCGCGGCGGAGGCCTGGGCGAGGGCGGGCTGCGGGTCCTGCCCCTGGGTGAGCAGGGCCTCGGCGAGGCTCCGCCAGGTGTAGCCCAGGTTGTAGCGCGCCAGGTAGTAATCCGGCTTCAGCTCGGCCGCCCGCTGATAGCTCCGGGCGGCGCGGTCGAGGGCCTCCCGCGGATCGTTGCCGCCGGCGATCAGGTACTCGGCGAGGGTCAGGTGAGCGTTGCCGAGATTGTTGTGGATCGACGCCAGGCGGGGGTTGAGCGCCGCCGCGTGCTCCAGCGCCGCCACAGCCTTGCCGATCGACTGGCTGGGATCGGCCCCTTGAGCGATCTGGACCTCGGACATCATCTTCCAGGAGTTGCCCAGGCCGATGAACGCCGGCACCGAGCGGGGGTTGAGGGCGCTCGCCTCCTGGTAGGCGTCGATCGCTGCCCCCAGCGCCTGCCGGGGGTCGGCGCCGCGGACCTGCTGCTCCTGGACCAGCACGAGCAGGGCGGTGCCGAGGTTGGCGTACGAGGAGGGCATCTCGGGCTGGAGCTCGACCGCCCGGCGGGCGGCCTCGATCCCCTGGCGGATGTCCTCCCGCGGATCGGCCCCGTGCTCCTTCTTCCATTGCGCCAGGACCCGGTGGGAGATGGCGAGGTGGTTGTAGGCCTCGACGTCGCGGGGGTAGAGCGCGATGGCGCGCTCCGCCAGGCGGAGGCTGGCCGCGAGGTCGGCCGTGGGATCGGTCCCGCGCTTGGATTTCTGCTCGCCCAGGCGCCAGAGGATGTCCGCCTGGAGAACCAGCCCCGAGGCCAGCCCGGGATCGACCCGCAGGGCGCGGTCGCAGGCGGCGAGGTCCTCCTTCACCCGCTCCTCGGGCACGTCCGCCAGCGCCATGGCCGCCTGCATCCGGTGCCCGCGGCGCGCGCAGTCCTCGGCGTAGAGATCGGGGTCGCTCGGCCGCGCGAGCGCCAGGCGGCCGTAGATCTCGCCGGCACGGTCCGAGAGCCGGAGGGCCTCCTCGTAACGGCCGGCCCGCATGGCCTCGGCCGCCTTCAACTGATAGACCTTGGCTTCGAGCTGAGCCGCCCGCGTCGCGTCGGGTATGCCGTGGGCCGCCACCCAGGCGTCGGTATAGCGCCCTTCATAGAGCGCGATGAACCCGGACAGATAGGGGGCGCCGAGGAGCCCCTCGCGCAGATATCGGACGGCGGGCTTGCGGTAGGTCCGCTCGGCCTCCTCGCGGCGGGTCTGCCCCTCGCTGGTGGGAGCGCGGTCGGCGTCGGAGAGGGCCTGCTCGTAGGCCCGTCCATAGGCGAGGCCCAGCGCCTCGGCCACCTC
>QHVW01000973.1 GCA_003223675.1 Acidobacteriota bacterium | reverse complement strand
GGCCAGCTCGCGCGCCGATTCGTAGCGCCGGGCGGGGTCCTTCTCCAGGCACTTGGCGACGATGGTCTCCAAGTCCTCAGGCGTCGCGGGAGCGGCCTGGCGCAGCGGCCTGGGGTCTTCCTGGACCAGCCGCACCAGCACCCGGGCGAGGTTGCTGCCGGTGAACGGGGGCTCTCCCGCCAGCAGCTCGTAGAGCACCACGCCGAGGCTGTAGACGTCGGTCCGGCGGTCGAGCGGCCGCCCC
>QHVW01000972.1 GCA_003223675.1 Acidobacteriota bacterium | reverse complement strand
CAGGGTCAGATAGGCGGGGATCTCCAGACCGTCCGACGACTTGTAGCGGATGGCCTTCATCTCCGCCAGATCCTGGCGCGGCAGCTTTTCGCGGACGCGGTACTGGAGCGTCAGCTTCTTGCTCCCGCGGTCGAAGAGATAGCTCTCGCCGGGCTCGGTGTCGCTCGCGGCGGAGACGATGAAGAGGTGCTCGTCCCGCGTCGACGAGCCGAAGGAGACCTCCTTGCCCGGCAGCTTCTTTTGCAGGAGCGCGTAGTCGGCCGCGAAAGCCTTGTCCTTCCAATAGATGCGTATCTTGTCGTCGAGATAGCTGGTGGCGATGAGATCGTCGGTACGCTCGGAGAACAGCGGCCCCTCGAAGTCCACCCGGCCTTGGGGGTCGGATTCGACCAGCTCCTCGCTGCCGGTGGCGGGGTCGAACAAGACGAGGCGGATCAGGTCCGCGTCCCCCTTGTTGGTGATCATGTAGACGTGCTGGCCGTCCTTGTGGAATCGCACTGGCTGACAGGTCTCGAAGACGCTGCAGGAATAGACCTTCTTGAACCCGTCGGCGTCCACGCGCAGCACCTCCGTGTCGCCGTTCTCGGCGGAGCGCGTGGCCAGCCGGAGCTGCCCCTTGCGGTCGAAGACCCAATACGTCAGCCGCTCGGTGTTTTTGCGCAGCAGCGTCCGCTCGCCGGTCGAGATCTTCACCTTGTAGAGATCGTGCCAGGCCGGATCGCGATCGTTCAGCCCCACGTAGATCGTATCCGGGTCGGTCTTGGGCACGGCGAAGATTTCGGCGCGCACCTTCTTCGCCTCGGTCAGGTTGCGCGCCGCGGGCACCTTCTGCCCCGAGGCCGGGGAGGCCGCCGGGTCCACGGCATAGACGTTGTAGTTCTCGTCGCCGCCCTGATCCTGCACGAAGAGGATGAACTTGCCGTCCCGGCTCCAGAAGTAGCCCGGGATCGGGCGCTTGGTGTCGGCGGTGATGGGCCGGGCCTTCTCGAAGGGGTCCTCCGTGTGCTTGACCCAGACGTTGCGCGTGCCGTCGAGCGGCTTGACGAACGCGATGAATTTGCCGTCCGGCGAGATTTGAGAGCCGGCGATTTCGGGGTCGCCGAAGAAGAGCTGCCGGTCGATGATCGGCGGCAGCTCCGCCCAGGCGGCGGCTGCCGCGAGAGCCAGCAGGCCGCCGCAGACGGCCCGCCTGAAGACCCTGCCGGCCACGGCCCTGGATGCATGGTGCTCGAAGAGAGACGGCTTATGCATGGCGAGACATCCTCCTTTGGATGATTCCTATGTGAAGATCCGCAACCCCTGTATACGCAGAGCCAGCCTCGAATGTTTTGCGCGAATGACGTACACCGTCAGGGCCCACCCAGGGCGGCCACATAGGGCCGCCCCTACAAAAAGCGCGAGGGCCTCAGCCCCGTAGCACGTCATATTGCAACGAGACGATCCCACTGTCCTCATACACCCGGCGGCCCGTCAGCCTCAACTTCGTCCTCGGGGCCGGAGACCGCAACAGCGGAATCCCGCCCCCGAGGAGGATCGGGATGATGGCGACCTCGACCGTATCCACCAGCCCCATGTCGAGAAGGCTGCGGAAGAGCTCGCCGCCGCCGAACAGCCAGATGTCCTTGCCCGGCTCCTGGCGCAGGGCCTCCACGGCCTCCCGCTCGTTCCCGGCCACGATCGTCACCTGCGGATGGTCCTCCGGCCGGAGCGTGCGGGAGAAGACGACCACCTTGCCCTGGATCTCCGGCCCGCCGGCCATGGCCTCGAACGTCTTGCGTCCCACGAGGAACGTATCGAACTGCGCGAACATCGCGCCGAAATCGATCTCCGGGTCCTGGACGATCCAGTCGAATTCACCGTTCGGTCCCGCGATGTAGCCGTCGAGGCTGGCGGCGACGAGGTAGCGGATGCGTTTCATGGGGGCTCCTTGACGGCCGGGGGCCTGAGCAATTGTCCGTCCGCTACAATGATAGACCGTGCTAGGATGCCGAGTTGGAGACCTGCAATGCAAACCCTCAGAATTCACGTGATGGTGCCGGAGGATCACCGGGCCGTGGTCGAGTTCCCCGAGACCATTCGCTCCGGTCCTGTCGAGCTGATCGTGCTCGTACCTCCGCAGGCGGAAGACAGCGTCGAGCCTGAGGGGAAGGGCCGGATGGCGGCTCTGGCCGCCGATCTCGCCAAGGATCCACGGCCGTTTCGTGAGCTCTCCGCCGAGGAGCGCAGCGCTCGGCTGGAGCGAATCATGGGGGTAGGCCGCGGACTGATGTCGACGAGCGAGGAATTCGCCAGCCGGAAGCTCGAGGAGGTCGAGATCGAGGGACGGAAGCTTGCCCGATAGCGAAGGCCCTGGGAATCGCTGCCTTATCCACGCCGTCAACGTCTGCGAAGTCTATTACGACCTCTACCGCCGTAGCGGTGAAGAGGACGCTTCCGCTCTCGAAGAGATCCTGGTGGACTTGGGCATCGAGCTGGTGGAGACGATCCCCTCTGCCCTCTGGCGGACCGCCGGAAAACTGAAAGCCGAGTGGCGGCGGATATCGCTGGCCGACTGTCTCGCTTTGGCTCTGGCGATCTTGGAGAACGGTACAGTTTTGACCAGCGACCATCACGAGCTCGATCCAATCGCCCAAGCGGCGGTCTGTCCGCTCCAATTCATCCGCTGAGGGGGGTCCCCCAGGCAGAGGGTCTCCTGCCGTGATCCTGATCGACACGAAGATTCGCCCCTGTGGCCTGCCGTCGCGGTCTCCGCAAGGCAACGCACCCGAGCAGCCGGAGGCGACTGCCCATCCTGTACGGACCACCCCGCGCGAGCGTTGGGGCTCCCACGTCCAACTCTGAGATCCCCCCGGCATCGCTTTCCCGCCCCTCGGCTTGAGGCTTGACACCTCTAGGGCAGCCCCATACCATCCACCTATGGAGGCGTATATGGAGCTCACCAAGAAAACGACCATCCTGTTCCCTCCCGACCTTCATGATCGGCTCTCGCGCCTGGCCGAGCAGCAGGGGACGAGCCTGGGGGATCTCGTTCGCAAGGCTTGCGAGATCCAGTATGGGCTGGTGTCAGCCGAGACGCGCCTCGAAGCGGTTCGCCAGTTGGCAGCGTTGTCTCTCCCGGTCGGCGATCCCGGCACGATGAAGCGTGAATCGGTCCCTCGGGCAGAGGATCTCCTGCCTTGATCCTGATCGACGCGAACATCTTCATGTATGCGGCGGGCGCCGAGCATCCTTATAAGGAACCCAGCAGGAGATTCCTGGAACAGGTGGCTCGCGGAGAGGTGGACGTGGCCCTGGATGCGGAGGTGCTCCAGGAGATCCTCCATCGATACCGGGCGATCCGGAGATGGCCGGAAGGCCGTAATGTCTATGATCTCGCGCGGCAGATCGTGCTGATCGTGATTCCCATCACGGCTGAGATCCTCGACTTGGCCCGCCATCTCCTGGATCGGTATGACGGGCTCATGGCGCGGGATGCTCTTCACGCCGCGGTCGCCCAAACGCATGGCGCTCAGGCGATCTGCAGCTACGATGGAGATTTCGACGAGATCGCCGGCCTGCGTCGGATCGAGCCTCCAGCCTAGAAGCGCAAATACAACACGCCAGGAGGACGGCCCCCGTACCGTCCCCCTGACGGACTTCGCTTGTCAAAGAACCCCCCTCCGGCGCGAATGCCTGGCGTCCAGGAGGCGACTGCAACACTGTACAGACCACAGCTTTGGGGGCTCCCGTTGGGATCCCACTCGCAGTGATTCAGGATGCGCTAGAATGCCCGGGC
>QHVW01000971.1 GCA_003223675.1 Acidobacteriota bacterium | reverse complement strand
ACGTCGACCAGGATGGCGTCGTCCTGCGGCTCCTTGGTGAATTCGAGGTGCCAGAAGGCGGAGCCGGGCTCCGCGAGGACGGCGGCGGCGCCCCGGTCCTCGAGCCGGGTCTCCCCCTCCAGGATCAAGGGTTGGAAGGCGAGGGGCTGGATCCGGATCGCGGCCAGCGGCGGCTCGGAGTCGTCAAAGAGCAGGCGCTCCTGGAAGCTCTGCGGCGCCGGCGCCCCCTCGCTCAGCATCTGGCCCGAATTGCCGAAGCACTTCGAGCCGGTGTTGAACGCGAGGGGGTTTCCCTGGGCGTTCTTCCAGGTCTGCTCGTAGTCCGGCGCCAGCGTCTTGAACTGCGTCCCCAGGAGAGGCGACCACCAGAGGCCCAGGTTCTTGGCGGGACCGGCGCTCGCCTGCGGGTAGAAGACCGTGGGGTAGCCGTGCTTGCAGCCGAGGTCGATCGTCCCGCAGATCCGCGCGATGAGCTTGTAGTCCACGATGGGTTTCAACTCGTTGGCGCGGTCGTTGTAACAGATGCCGAAGTAGGAGTAGTAGTTGTCCACGAAGGTGCCGCCGGAGGCGCGGGACGGCGGAATGGCCGGCAGATAGCACGGCAGGAAGAGGTTGTTGGCCGCGCCCAGCCAGTTGATGAGCTTCCCTTCCGGCGAGTCGAAGACGGTCACCTGGGCCGGCTTGAGGCGGACCGCGGCCACGGTGACCACCTTGGAGCCGTAGCTGTGGCCCAGCAGATGGATGCGAGCCGGCGGGAAACCGGCGTTCAGCGCGGCCGAGATCGCCGCCCGCAGGGCGTTCCCTGCCATGTCGGTGTTCTTCTGCGCGTTCTGGGGATCGGTAAAGCTGCTGGTGGCCGACCAGTCCACCCAGGAGAAGAAGAAGACGGTGGCGCCCGGATCGGTATTCAGGATGGATTGCGAGACGTTCTGGAACCAGCCGCTGTCGTAGGGCTTGCCGTCCTTGTTCTTCAGGTTCGGATCCCAGGCCAGGGGGAACTTCCCCTCGCTCTGAAATTTCTTCACCGCGTCGAGGTAGCCCGGAGCCCAGCCGTGGGAGATGAAGTAGACGTTGCCCGCGGGGCTCGACGGACCGGTCACCGGCACGAAGGTCCCCGGCGAGCCCGGCTGGAACCGCCCCAGCCGCTGCAGCGCCGGGACCTGCTTGGGAGGCGTAAAGGCGTAGACATTGGCGACGTTGAAGGAGACCCGCCGCTGCGGAGCCTGGCCCCAGGCAGCCAGAGAGATCAGCAGCAGGAATCCCGCCAGTACAGGAACCGACCTGCGTGAGATCGCGCTCATTTCTCCCTCCCTTTTGAGTGACCACGGAAGAGTAGCGCGTCCCACCGCGGACCACAAGGCCTTGGCACTCCGAGGGTCGCCGCGCGGTCTCTTGTGTCCAGGGCCTCCGAGCGACAATACTCAGGGGTGGCCTCTCGCTTCCTCATCGCCACCGGCCTCCCCGCAAGCGGCAAGTCGACCGTCGGGTCGGCCGTTGCCGCGGCGCTCGCGCTCCCATTCCTCGACAAGGACGAGATCCTCGAGGCGCTGTTCGAGTCGCTCGGCGTCGGAGACGCTCCGTGGAGAGCGCGGCTCAGCCGTGCCGCCGACCAAGTGCTGGAGCGGCTGGCGCCGCGATCGCAAGGCGCTGTCATCGCCTCCTGGTGGCGGCATCCGCGGCGCGAAGAAGCGCTCCACAGCCACTTGTGGGCCGCATCTGCAATGCAGCTCGATGAGCTCGCCCGATTCGAGCAATTTGCTTCTCGTGGCGCGCTCGGCATTGGCCATGTGGTCGAGATCGATACCGAGCAGGAGCTCGACCTGCGTGCGCTGCTGGATCAGATCGCATAGCTCGGCGCGGGCTTGGGCGCGAGCGGCGCGGCCTGATCCGGCCCAAAGGGCCGGGAGAACGGAGCCCAGGGCTGAGGCCGGAGGCCGATGCCCTGGGTGGAGGAGGGAGGGCAAACCGTTGCGGCCTGAAAGCACGAGAGCTTTCTTTCAAAGCCCCTTCCCCTCCCAAAGAGTAGCCTCTCTCCCACCTCTCCGGAGAGGCCGCGCATCCTCTCTGGAGAGGATGCGGAGGCCGCAAAGATCATCGCTAGCGACGATGTACACGCCGCGGCGTGGGGACTACTCTGGAATGGCAACCCAAAGGAGGACCGCCAGGTGACTCCCCTCTGAAGCCTCCGCGCGAGCCTCCCGGCAAGGAGGAAACAATGTTCAAACAAAATACATACCGCCACTTCCCGGTGCTCCTGGGGCTGGCGCTCATCCTGCTGCTCGGCTTCGCGGCCGTGGCGTCCGCCGCCACCCAGCCGGAAAGCCCTCGTGATAACCTACCAATAACTCTGACGTGAGAAGCACCGGGCCGGGCTCCGCGAGAGCCCGGCCCAGTATTTATCCAGAAAAGCTTGTCAAGAAAGGAGAACGTTTCATGAAGCGGATCGGTCTGTTTTCAATTCTGGGATGGCTCGCCCTGGCGGGCCTCGCGGCGGCCGACGATTTCTCGGGGACCTACATGGCGACGCTCCCTCAGCGGGCGGAGATCCTCCAGCTCCACCGCGACGGCACCGCGTCGATCACCCTGTCGGACGAGGTCACCGCGGGCGCCGGAGGGTTCACCTTCAGCGACAGCTTCGGCTCCTGGAAGGTCACCGGGCCGCGGACCCTCACCGCGCGCTTCGTGAACCTCAACTTCGACGTGACCGGGACCCCGTCGTACACCGGCGCGGCGGTGGTGGACTACACGTTCCAGTTCGCGCCGACCTTCCAGACGTTCTCCGCGAGCTGTCAGGGGAAGATCTATCCCGCCGGCCAGGACCCCTTCGCTCCGGGCGCGATCCCCTACGTGGTGTTCGACTGCTCCTATCTCAATGGATATCTCTACAAGCGCGTGCCGCTGCCGTAGGCACTGAAAGGAGACTGGGATGAAGCTTAATTTCTTAGTGCGATGGATCATGGGGCTCGGGATGACGCTCTTGCTGTCCCCGGCTTGGGCGAAACACGGTCCGACGGTCACCGAGTTTCCCACCCCCACCCCCGACAGCCTGGCCGAGGGGGTGGAGGTCGCCCGCGACGGCTCGATCTGGTACTGCGAGACCCTGGCGAGCCGGCTGGTGCTGCAGCGCCCGGATCGCAGCGTCGTGGAGTATCCGGTGCCCAACAACGGCCAACCGAACACGCTCAAGATCGGCCAGGACGGCATCTGGTTCACCGATCAGTTGAACAACGCCATCGACGTGCTCCATCCGGAGTCGGGGGAGGTCGAGGAGTACAGGATCCCCTCCGGTGCCATGCCGACCTGGATCGAGCTGGGGACCGATGGCAGCGTGTGGTTCCCGGAGCCCAGCGGCGTGGGACGGCTGGATGCCAATCGCGTCTTCACGGAGTGGCAGATCGTTTTGGAAAAGGCCGACGCTCACATCGAGATTATCAGTCTCGATCTGGCCGGGCACGTCTGGTTCGCGGAGAAGAACTTCGGCGGGCCCGGCCCCGACGGTACCAACACGGTGCGGCGCCTCGACCCTGCCACCAACGTGATCAGCGAATACCGGGTGCCGACGCTGGGCGGAACGCCGGCGGGGGTGCTGGCGAACGCCGACGGCACCGTCTGGGTCACCGAATTCTTCGGCAACGCCGTCGCCCTGCTCGACCCGGGCGCGGCTCCTCATACCGACTTCACGGTCACGCCCCTGCGCGGCGCTGCGGCAGAGCAGAGCACCCCGGGGACCCATCTGCACGCTGGCGGCGGACCGCACGTTGCCGCCACACCCGTGACCCCGCGGCTCACCGCGGTGACGCCGAGCCGGACCCCGGGTTGGATCGAATACCCGATTCCTTTCCCCGACGCCAACGCCGGAGACCTGCGCGTGGACGCGTCAGGGCGGCTCTGGTTCGAGGAGGACGCCGGGCAGATCGGCGTCCTCGATCCCGTGGCGCTCACCATCACGGAGTATCCGCTGCCGACGCAGGGCAACGGTTACTACAACATCGAGATCGATCCCCACGGCCGCATCTGGATCACGGAGGCGGGGTTTTTCGCGCCCCCCTCGAAGGTGGCGGTGCTGGAGCCGTGATCGATCAATCCTCGCGCCGGCGGATGTCGCTCTGGAAACGGGGATCGACCACTAGCTCCAGACCTCCCTAAAGTAGACAAGGACTGCAAGGACGAAAGAGCGCCGATCTCAGCTCTTCTTTCTTGTCCTTGTTGTCCTTGGCGTCCTTGCAGTCCTTGATGTCCTTGCTCCCTACTGCGTACACGCCGGTCGCGCCCCGCAGGCGATGCCGTGGGCCTTGAAGGCGTCCCAGATGCGGCAGCCGTTCGGGGTGCCGTT
>QHVW01000970.1 GCA_003223675.1 Acidobacteriota bacterium | reverse complement strand
GTGGCAGGGGACGCCGGGCTTGAAGTTGCGGCCGATGCAGGCGTCCTTGGTCTCCAGGAACGCGAAGGTGTCGCCCACCGCCTCGCCGGTCCCCTTGTCCGCCGCCGCGCCGCCGGTGAACTGGTCCAGCCCATGCCCCCACTCGTGGAGGAAGACCGCGGCGATCTCGCCGGTATTCGAGCAGCCGGCGCCGGATTGAAAGAAATTCACCGTCGAGCCGTTCCAGAAGGCGTTGCAGGTGCTCTT
>QHVW01000946.1 GCA_003223675.1 Acidobacteriota bacterium | reverse complement strand
GCCCCTTCTGGACGTCCTCCGCCGTGAAGAGGCGGCCGATCAGCGGCTTGACGCCCAGCAGCGGCAGCAGCTCCGGCGTGGCCCGCACGATCTCCAGCCGCTGCGGCTCGGCGGCGCCCACGAGGTTCACGGCGTTGCGCCAGTACGCGCCCATCGCCGAGAACGAGGTGGTCATCGCCTTCCAGTCACGATAGTTCGCGGGCGAGGCCTCCATGGTCCCGAAGCCCTGCGTGGTCTGCCAGAGCTTCACCAGCCGGCCGGCGTCGGCGTAGGGCAGCGGCCGGACGAAGATGAAGTCCGCCAGCGAGAACACCGCGGTGTTCGCTCCCACGCCGAGCGCGACGACCAGCACCGCGGTGAGCGCGAAGCCCGGCGTGCGCCGCAGGGAGCGCGCGGCGTAGGCGAGGTCCTGCCGCAGGACGTCCCAGTGCGCCGCGATGGCGTTGGGGACCACGTCCGCGAGCGCCGCCAGGAGGATCCGCGGCGGCGCCAGGAAGCCGGAGAGCTCGCGCGCCCGCTCGGTGAAGGTATCGCAGAGCTCTTCCTGATATTCAGCCCGAAAGGGCGCGGGATAGAGGAGCAGCAGCGCCTGATAGAAGCGCATTCTCGTCACCTCGAATCAGGTCGTCTCGGGTTTGAGCCCGCGCGCGCGGGCCAGCCGCACGAGCTCGGAGAGGCGCCGCATCTCGGCGCGCGCGACGGTGACGCCGAAGGGGGTGAGGCGGTAGTAGCGCCGCCGTGGATCGTCGGCCGCCGGGCGCCGCCGGGTGACCTCGGCGATGAGGCCCTGCTCCACCATGCGGGCGATCGAGCGGTAGAGGGTGCCGGCGCTCATCCGCAGCACCCCTTGAGTGCGCGCTTCGACGTCCTGGATGATGGCGTAGCCGTGGCGCTCTTCGTCCATGAGCGCGAGGAGGATGTGGAAGGTGGCCGGCGGCAGCGGCAGGAGCTCTTCGACCAGCTCGCGATCGTTCGTCATGCCCCTACTATAGCCAGAGTGGATAGATTCGTCAAGGCTATAGCCAGGGCGGCTAGCGAGATCTCACCCATCCCCCTGATCCCGCGCGAAGACCAGCAACCCATTCGCCGGGATCACGATCCGGGCCGAGGTGGGGCAGCCGTCGAGGGGTGGGCCGTCCGCGGTGACTCCCCCGTTATTTCCGGCGGTCCGGGGGTTGTAGCCGCCGTCCGGCGGCAGGCTGTCGTAGGCGTCGCTGTTGAAAGCCTCGTGCCAGAAGCCGCCCAGCGGGAATGGCAGCGGGTAATCCCGATAGGTGTTTTCGCTCAGCGTGGCGACCACGATCACGTCGCGGCCCACCCCCTCGACCCAGCGCTGGAAGGCGAGGACGCGGTCGCCGTCGTGGTGGAAATAGGCGTTGATCCCCTCCCCCATCAGGGCCGGATGGCGGCGGCGGAGCCGGCAGAGCTCGCGGGTGAAGCGCAGGAAGTCCCGCATGGGGCCCGGTCCGTCGAGCCCCGCCCAGTCGAGGAACAGGTCCTCGCGCGCCGGGCTGTTGTGCCAGGGCTTGTCCTCCAGGAATTCCTGCCCCATGAACAGCATCGGGATTCCGGGCGCGGTGAGGACCAGCCCGGTGGCCACCCGCGAGCGGCTGCGCGCGTACCAGTCGCGATGATTCGCGCCGTTCGCCAGGGCCGGGATGCGCGGCTGGATCTCCTCCGGCCGGTGATCGCCGTCCACCAGATCGTGATTCTCCACGTGGACGACCGCCTTCCAGGCCGCGGGGAAGGCCTCCGGACGGCCGAGCGCCCCGCGCACCGAGCCGAGATCGATCGCCGCGGACGCGCCTCCCGCCGCCGCGCCGAGGGCGCCGCGGACGGCGATCCGCAGCCGGTCGTCCAGGGCGGCGTCGAAGCCGAGCCCGGCGGGGACCGGCAGGACGGCGGTCGCGCGGTCCCAGGCCCAATATTCGGCGATCTGAAGGGCTCCCGGCTTTATGAATCGCAAGGTTTCCGTGAGGTCCCGGCAGAAGCGGTCGCCGCCGTTCTCATGGATCACGGTCACCTGGTCGTAGCGGAAGCCGTCGGCGTGGTATTCCTCCAGGAAGAGCCTGGCGTTGTCGATCAGGAATTGCCGTACCTCGTCCGGACCGTAATCGAAGATCCGGCCGCCGGCGTGGTCCCGGCCGGTGAAGTAGGAATCGGGATCCCAATCCTGATGATTCCAGGGGCGGTCGAAGAAGCGCAGGCTCTGCTCGTCGAACGGGCCGCCGGCATGGTTGTAGACCACGTCGAGGATCACCGCCAGGCCGTAGACGTGGAAGAGATCGATCATCGCCTTGAGCTGGTTGCCCTGGCTGTGGAGGTCCTCGGCGCGCAGCTCGGCCTGCCCCTTGGCGCGGAGCAGGGCGTTGACGCGGTGGAGATAGGGCTCCAGCTCCCCGGGAGCGAGGGCGTAGTCCATCTCCGGCGAAAAGAAATCGGTGTTGTTGTAGCCGCGGCTGCTCATGCCCTGCCATTCGACCACGGGCAGGGGCTGGATGGCGTTGACGCCCAGAGCGATCAGATAGTCCAGGCGGTCGAGCACGTCGAGGAATTTGCTGACGCGGTTGTGGCGGATGTCGCGCCCGTCCTGGGAGGCGTAGAAGACGCCGATGTGGAGCTGGTAGACGATCAGCTCGTGGAAGGGGGGCGGACGGAAGCCCGCGTCGTGCCAGGGGTATTCGTTCGCTCCGCAGACGATGCAGGCGGGAGGCTCGGCGAGCAGCTCGAGCTCCAGGGCGCGCGGATCGCGCTTGTACCCCTCGCCGCCGGGCCCGACCGTCCAGAACCGGTACAGGGCCCCGTTCTCCACCCCGGGGAAGAACCCGCTCCAGTAGCCTTGCCCGTCGCGGACGAGCCGGTCGGCCTCGCCGGGCCGCCACTCGCCGGGGTCCTGGCCGGGCGTCTGCAATGCGACGTGGACGGCCTGAGCGGTCGGCGCCCAGACCCGGAAGGTGGCCCCGCCGGGGACGAGGCTGGCGCTCAGGGGGGTATTCGGCGTGATGTGATCCTGGGACGCTGGCATGGCGCCGCCTCCTCGCCGCTCACAAGGTCCAGGCTCAGCATACGCGAGAAACCGCCTTCAAGGACGTATCAATCCCGCGCCAGCACCTCCCCGTAGGCGTTGATCAGGACCCGTCTCGGCTCCTTGGGAAGCTTGAGCTTGACGTCGATCGGCACGGTGGCCTCTCCCGTCATGCCGATGGCTCCGATGCGCGCGATCTCGTTCTTGCCCAGCTCGACCTGGACCGGGACGAGGGCGCGGAAGGTCTTGCCGACCCCCTGCTGGGTGACCTGGCCGTGAATCCGGTACTCGTCGCCCGCCTTCTCGACCTTCAGATCGGATACGTACCGCGGCACGTCCATGCCGTACACCCACTGGTTGAAGAACCAGTCCATCTTGCCGTCGCCCGCGGCGTTCAGGGCCGGCACCATGTGCCGCTCCACCACGTGCTGGAAATCGGCGGTGGTGGCTGGTTTGCCGGCGTAGGTGGAGGTGAAGTCCTTCATCATGGCCATGAAATTGGCGTCCGGCGTCTTCGATTTGGCGTCCCACATCAGCGTGCGCAGCATGTGGAGGACGTAGCCCCCCTTGGAATAGATCATGGCCTGCGGCGCCGAGGGGGAGATGGAGGTGCCGAGCCGCCAGCCCTGGCTGATGGGCCCCGCCTTGTCGTGCGCGATGGCGTTGCCCGGGCTCTTCTCGAACATGAACTTGCGCGCGTTGCGCCAGAAGGCGTGGTAGCCGTCCCAGCCTTGCGTGTGCTGCACGGCCAGGGCCGCCGAGAATTCGGCGAACCCCTCTTCCAGCCACTCGTCGCGGTAGGTGGCGCCGGCCACCAGATGGCCCCACCACTGATGGGCGAATTCGTGAAAGCCCACCTGGTTGATGAAATCGGTCATCCGGTAGAGGCCCAGAGCGGCCCGCTGGGTGCTGGTCAGGAAAGACGCGTAGGGCAGGAAGATCAGCGACGGCCAGGACTGGCCGAAGGTCCACTGCGCCTGCTGCGTGATGGCCACGTGGGTCTGCGGCAGCGGGCCGAAGTAGGTGGAGAAGATGCGCGCCGAGTTGAGCCCGTCCACGGCGGCGCTGTCGGCCAGCCGGGAGGCGGAGACCAGCCCCACCTCGGGCCCCAGGTCGGGGCGGTCCTCGCCGGTGTAGACCTCGACCTCGACGCCGCTGACGTCGTCCTTCCGCGCGAGGCGCTGGAACTTGCCATAGTTGAAGCCGGCGACCTGGACCGGGGTGTCGGTCCGCCACTCCGAGATCTTCTGCTTCCCTTCGGTGCGCTCGTCCACCCTGTTCCCCACGGAGACCACGTCGAAGCCGCTGGGGATGCGGTAGATGAGATCGTATTTCGCCGGGTCGGAGAAGATGCCGAGGTTGGGGTACCAGCTCGCGCGGGCGGCGACCACGAAGGTCTTGCCCCCCACGTTCTCCAGCACGTCGTACCCCTGGTAGGAGAGCCGCAGGCGGACGGTCGCCCCCTTGGCCAGGGGCTCGGGGAAGACCACCGCGGCGTCGGCGTCCTTCTTCTCCTCCTCCTGGACCCAGGCGAGCGGCTTCCAGGCGGGCTCGCTCCCGGCCGTCTCGACGGCATAGGACGCGTCCTCGATGCGGAGCTTGGACATCAGGTGCAACGGCAGGACGCGCAGCCCTTCGACCAGGGTCTGGAAGCGGACGGTGGCCTGCCCGGCGACGTCGGCGTTCTTCTTGACCTCGGTCTCGATGCGGTAGTCGAGGGCGTCCGCGAGCCGTTTTTCCGGCGTGGGCTGGTGGCGCGCCACCTCGTCCTTGCGGTCGCAGAGGTACCAGATCCCTCCCCGGGTCTGATCGAAGACCAGGAAGACGGTGTCCTCGCCGCCCAGGCGCGAGCCGATGCGCAGGGCCTCGGCGCCGTCGGGGTCCACGGCCGCGAGCGCGGGCGGCACCTTGTGGCCGTCGATCAGGGCCAGGAAGACGCCGTCGGTCCGCCCCGGGGTATTCAGCAGATCCTGGAGGATGCGCAGGTGGAAATTGGTCTTGAAGTCTTTCTGCTGCCGTTTGAGCCAGCGTTCCTGGACGTCCAGGGCCTGGGGGTCGGGAGCGCCGGTCTGCACCGCGGCGTGGCGCTCCAGCTCTTCCAGCGTGCCGTCGGTGAACAGGAGGAGCAGGTTGTCGAAGGTGTCGGTCAGCGCCTCGAAGCCCGGGTCGCTGCGGGAGGAGAGGGCGAGCTGCCGCAGCTCGTAGGGGGTGGCGGGGGTCAGCCGGTAGCTCCCCTTGCCCACGAAGACCGCGCCGATGGTGCGCCCGGCGACCGGAGCGAGCAGGTGGAGGGCTCCGGAGTCGAGTTGGAACCGGAACGCGTCGCGCTCCAGCACCAGGTCATGGACCGGGATCTTCCGTCCGTCCGGTCTGGCGCCGCGGAGCGCGGCATAGGTGGGATCGGTGGCGGCCTGGAGGGGCGCGGCAATCATTCCGGCGATCAGGATGGCCCACAGCGAGAGCGCGAGAGCGCCGGTCCAACGGAGACGCGAGGGAATGGACATCAAGGAATCACCTCCTGGGAAGCGAGAACGCCAGCTTGCCAGAAAGTGCTTCCGGGCGCCAATCCATTTCAGGTGCCACCCGAATGTAGGGAGGATCGGGAACCGTGGCACAGGCGCAAAAGAACGCGTGCTCCTCCAAATCTTTTGCGATGTCTGGAAATCCATATTCTACGGGCTTTTTGGGGTGCTCCGCCTCTCCATCCCGCTAAATCCCTTGATGGACGTCACAGCGCGGCATAAACGTCGAGGCGGAGCCAAACCCTTTCAAATCAGCACCTTGCCGGCTCAGACCGCTTCACGCCCGGATTGGCCCCGCCCTTGCTCTCTCGGGTCCCGTCATGGCCCGACTCCTCCGCTTCATTCCCGCACCCGGCTCCCTGGTGGAGGTCACCACTCGCACCATTCAGAGCCGCCCCCTCCTGACCCCCAGCCCTCTGTTCAACCGCATCTTCATCGGCGTTCTGGCCCGTGCCAGCCGCCGCCACAAAGTCGGCGTCGTGGCTTATGTATGTCTCAGCGACCACTACCACTTACTGGTCCGGGTGGATGATGCCGACCAGCTCGCCCGTTTCATGGAGCTGTTCAATTCCAAGCTCGCCCGCGAGGTGGCAAAGCTCACCGGCTGGAAGGACAAGATCTGGTCCGAGCGCTATAAGCCCATTCTGGTCAGCACCGAAGAGGCCGCCCAGGTGGCCCGGCTTCTCTATCTCCTCTCGAATTCCTGCAAGGAGAACCTCGTGGCCGAGGTTGGAGAGTGGCCGGGCCCCCACTGCGCTCCCGCGCTGCTCACCGGCCAGCCGCTGCAGGGGGTCTGGATCAATCGGACCCAGGAGTACCGAGCCCAGCAACGGGGCGAAACGCCGGAGCCTCAGAGCTTCGAGGAGCCCGAAACGCTCACCCTGGAGCCGTTAGGCGCAGAGGCAGCGGACTGGCAAGCAGCCTCTCGGGGCCGAGGCCATCCTGCGGCAGGACCCGACGGCGAAGCCCGAGCGCACGAAGAAGTCTCCAGCCCCGCGCTTCCATGCCTTCAGCCGAGCGGTCCGCGAGGGTCTCTATCGTCTCTACTCGGAATTTGTCGCTGCCTTCCGTGCGGCGGCGGAGAAGCTGAAATCGGGAGACCCCCATGCGGCGTTTCCGATCGGGAGCTTTCCACCCCACCTGCCCTTCGTCAGGGCATAGCCGTAGATCTCCGATCGACTTCGCTGCACTCATTCATCCTTGACCGGGAGCTCGCACGCCCGGGTGCCGCTGCATTGCGCTCCAGTCCTGATCCAGACGTGATCGATGCTCAAGAAGGCGTGGCCCTGCCGGCAAGCGCCTGAGCCGGAGCCCAGTTTGGGCCCACGCCTCGGTGTGAGAGAGCCCGCCGAGGCTTCAGATCTATTATTCGGGTGGCACCTATCCGGCACCGCCTTATCTTCCAGAAGCCTGCTCAGGAAGGCATGCCCCTGAAACGGGTTCTCACAGCCCGCAGGGACCGGACATCGTCGGGCCGGGCCAGGAGGTGTGGAGGCAGCCGAGGCGATCCCACAGCCCTCGAAACCGCGCTGGATGAGGTCCGCACATAGACGCTCCACGAAGGCTTCGTCATCGTCGCGCGCGTAGGAGAGAAAGACGGTCTTCACTCCCGGACTCACCGGCGCATGTCCCTCGGCTTGGACGCCCCTAGGCACTCACCGGCATCCACCTGTTGGGATTGTATCGCCCCCCACGATGGGATGCCAGACGCGACGCCCCGCCCCCCTCTCATCCAACGAGGGAGGCGGGTTTCCCGTTTCGCAGGATCAGCGGAACCGGAAGGCGAAGCCGGCGGTCACGATGGTGGGGTTGAGATCGAAGCTCTCGTTGAACGTCCCCTTCCCCTTGGCCTGGAAGAAGAGCTGCCGCACACCGGCCGTGAAGGCGTAGTTGTGCTCGGCCCCGAACGGCACGTCCAACCCGAAATTGACGCCGTAGGT
>QHVW01000945.1 GCA_003223675.1 Acidobacteriota bacterium | reverse complement strand
TATGAGCTGATGGAGTTCCGGTAGACCCCGATTTCTCCCGGCCATGCCTGCAATGGCGCACTGTCAACCTGTCAACCTGGCGGGAGCTCAAGAGGATTCTGCCACCTGAGGTTGGCGAAGCGGTCGTAACCACTATCGCCACTGCAGAGCAGCAGATCGTGCTCGATCGCCAGGGCCGCGAGGTGGACATCCGGAACGTCGTTTGCTTTCAAACCGGCTGTGGAGAGGAGCGATCCGAAGATTGTGGCATGGCGAATCGTCGGCGCGGGGATCCAGACCGATGGGGCCGAGAGCCAGGTTTCTATCTGACGCCAGGCGACGGGCAGGGAAATCGGAGCTTTGAAGATTTTAGGATTGCTGACCAAGCGCACGAAGGCGAGCAGAGCGGCCCATGACAGGCCGACCCTTGGAGTCTCGTTCAACTGTCGGTCGAGCCATTCGAGGGCGGCTTCGTGCTGGGGCATGTCGTCGACGTAGGCATAGATCAAGAGGTTGGCATCGACGAGGATCACTTGAAGCCTTCCCCCTCAGCAGCGGCGAGCGCGCCGGAGATGTCGTCGAGGCTCTCCAGCAGGCAACCGCCTAGGGAGACGGGGTGGGTGTAGGAGAGCCGGCCCGCTCTCTTCTCAGACCCTCTTCCGGCTTGGGGTGCTGTCTCCGCGAGATGCTCGAGACCTTCCCGGAGCGCCGCGTTCGCGAGGCCCTCGAAGCTCGTAGACCTCTCCTGGCTCAGGCGTTCGATCCGCTCGGCCAACTCGCCGTCTACAGTAATCGTCGCGCGCATAGGGGCAAGGATAGCACTTCCTCGGCAACTCCCTTTCCAAGGAGCGGTGTCGCTCGCCCAGCTCGGAATCAGTCTCCACAGAACAGGCAGGCCTGGGAGGTTGCGGGCAGCCTCTGGCCGCTCTCCCCCCTACTCTCCGTACTTGATGGGATCCCCCAGCGCTTTGAGGGAGAAGTTGGCCATGATCTGGTGGCCGTTGAAGTCGAGCACGCGCATGTCCTCGACGCCGTCGAGGTCGCGGGCGACGTTGTCGAAGGAGTCTCCATAGCGCTCGCGGGCGGCGGCGAGGTCGACCTCATAGGCGATGAACTTGTCGATCCCCTTGTAGCGCAGCTTGCTCACCATCCGCTCGTCGGTCAGCTTGGGGTAGGTCGAGAGCAGCAGGAGCGGCCCGCTGCCCGCGAAGACGATGTAGGCACGGATCGGCCGGGAGCTCATGAGTGTCCCCTTTTTCCCTTCTCACGCCACGAAATAGGCACTGGCTCGAATCTGCAACCGGGCGCGTGGCTCGAAGCCGCTGCCGACCACGGCGAAGGCGCTGGTGCTGCCCAGGATGGGGAGCACGATCCAGCCGTCGAAGCTCTCGCCGCCGGCGTAGGGCGGCACGACGGGCTCGATCTCGGCGATCTTGGTCCAGTGGTCCTCGTCGGGGTCGAACGAGGCCCACAGCTCGACGTAGGCGCGGTCGAGGTCGATGGTGCGCTGGCCCGAGGGGTGCCAGATGGAGAAGACGAAGCGGACCTCGTCGTAGGCGCTGGTGCCGAGGAACGCCTTGCCGGCGACCAGCAGGGGAAAGGTGAACGAGCCGGCCGTATCGGTGGCGAAGATCTCGGGGGTGGGGTCGAACACCACCTGCCGCGGAGGGGTGGGGGTGGAATTCATCTCTTCTCCTCGGATTGGGCGCCACGGGCCAGCGTGATGGCGCGCTGGATGCGCTGACGGGCTTCCGCTTCGCCGGAGCCGACGCCGAGCAGGGGGGCGGCGAGCCCGAAGGCGATCGCGCCCGCCTGACGGTAGGCGGCGATCTCCTCGACGCCGAAGCCGCCGGCGGCCAGCATGGGGAGGTCCCCCAGCGGGCCGCGGATGACGGAGAGGTAGGCCGGACCGCCCACGGGGGGCAGCGGATAGACCTTGACGAGGTCCGCGCCCACCTCGACGGCGGCGACGATCTCGGTCGGCGTGAGAGCGCCCATGACCAGGAAGAGCCCGGCCTGCCGG
This sequence comes from Acidobacteriota bacterium, assembly GCA_003223675.1. Taxonomy (GTDB): domain Bacteria; phylum Acidobacteriota; class Thermoanaerobaculia; order Multivoradales; family UBA5704; genus DATARR01. Next base: position 14,013 of record QHVW01000945.1, on the reverse strand, counting down.
GCCTCCCGGGCCACCTCGGCGCTGACGTTGGGGGTGACGATGAATTCGGCGCCGGCCGCGACGGCCTCACGGGCGCGGGCGGCGGTGGTCACCGTGCCCATGCCGAACCAGGGCGGCCCCTCGGAGGAGCGGCCCGCGAGCAGCTCGCGGACGAGCCCCGAGGCGCCGGGGACGGTGAAGGTGATCTCGACCAGCTCGACGCCCGAGGCGGCGAGCGCACGGGCCTGGGCCGCCGCATCGTCCCGCGAGGCGGTGCGCACCACGCCGATGATCGGCGCGCGGCGCAGGCTCAGAGCTACGGAATCGCGAATCTGGAGGGTGGTAGCCATGGCGCGAGGAGTCTATCATCCATCTTTCCACGCGGAATCCAGCTTCCGGGTGGGAAACGGCCTCCTTCCGAGGTATCATTACCGGACGCGTCGGCGGGGGGGACGTTTTTCAGCGGAAAGAACGGCAAATGGCAGTGCCTGATCAACCGATAGAACGAGAGCCCCTGGACCAGCTCCTGCGGCGGCTTCGACCGCGGCTGAAGCAGGTGCTTGGCCGCTACCGCATCCCCGCTCACGATGCCGAGGACCTGGTGCAGGAGGCCCTCATCTCGACGATCCAGAAGTGGGACGTCATCCAGGACCCCGAGGCCTGGCTGCTCGTCACGCTCCGCAACCGCTGCGTCGTCTACTGGCGCAAGCGGCGCAACAACCTCTACAACTCGGTCGACACGGCCATCCTCGAGCTCCTCTCCGAGCCCATGGCGGCGCCGCAGGAACGGTCCGAGCTGCTGTGGGACCTCAACAACCTGCTGGAGGAGCTGCCGCCGCGCTGCCGCAAGCTCCTGCGCCTGCGCTACGGCCTCGGCTTCGACTCCACCGAAGTGGCCGAGCGCATGGGCTACCACCCGTCGAGCGTCCGCAAGGTCGCCCGGCGCTGCATGGCCGCGCTCACCTATCAGATGGTGACCCGCGGGTTCTCGAAGGTCAGCCTGCCGCAGACGCAGAGCGACGACGACGAGTCGGACGCGTAGAACAGGGCGGCCACACAGGGCCGCCCCTACATCTCCCTCTTCCCCAACGCCCCCTCGATCCTCCGGCAGATGCCCCGGAGGATTCGCACGTCCCGGCTGTCCGGCGCCGCGCGGGCGGCGAGGCGGCGGAGATCGCGCAGCACCCCCTGGTAAGAATCGTCGCGGGCGAAGCCGACCCTCTGGAGCACCTGGGACGCGTGCTCCAGCAGACCGTCGATCTCGGCGGCGCTCGCCGGCGGCTCGGGGGGCGACACCGGCGCGGTCTCACCCCCGCGGGCCAGGAACAGCTCGTAGGCGAGGATCAGCACCGCCTGGGCCAGGTTGAGCGTCGGCTGCACGGGCGCGCAGGGGATGGTCACCACGGCGCTCGCCAGCGCCAGCTCCTCGTTGGTGAGCCCGCCCACCTCGGGGCCGAAGACCAGGGCGGTGGGGACCTCCGGCCCGTCCTGGGCCAGCCATCCGGGGAGCTCGCGCGGCGAGAGGAGGGGGATGCCCAGCCGGCGGTCGCGGGTGGAGGTGGTGCCGATCACCCGTCGGAAGGGGGCCAGCGCCTGGTGGAGATCGGGGGCGCGCTCCAGTCTGTCGAGGACGTGCCTGGCGCCGACGGCGAAGGCGGTGGCGATCTTGCCGATCCCGGCCGCCGGCTCGACCAGGATCAGCCGCTCCAGCCCCATGTTGGCCATCGCCCGGGCGGCGGAGCCGACGTTCCCCTCCTCGCGGGGTCGGACGAGGACGACGGCGGGGGGTGTCATACCGGAGGCCCCGGAGACGCCCCACGGGGCGTCTCTACATTGGGGGGTCCACCCCATTCCCGGATCAGGAATCCCACTGTAGAGACGCCCCGTGGGGCGTCTCCGATAATGTCCCCTCCGGGGGTGAGGTCGCAGGCGTACGGCATTCCGGGTAGGCGCTTTTTACCGGAACCCGCGGCGCAGCTCGCGTTTGAAGGTGCTGAAGGCCTCTTCGCCGTGGAGAGCCAGCACGACCCGCTCCAGCTTCGTCCCCCCCTGGAGGAAGCGGTGGATCTCGGTGAGCATGATCCGCGCGGCGCGGTCGAGGGGGAAGCCGAAGTTGCCGGTGGAGATCGCCGGCAGGGCGATCGACTTGAGCCCGCGGCGGTCGGCCAGCGCCAGGGCGGAGCGCACGGCGGCGGCGAGCTTCTTGTCCTCGTCGCCCTCCCCCATCCGCGGCCCCACGGCGTGGATCACCCGCCTGGCCTTGAGGCTGCCGGCGCCGGTCATCACCGCCGTGCCCACCGGGGTGCCGCCGATGCGGTCGCACTCGATCTGGATCGAGGGGCCCCCCTTCCTGCGGATCGCCCCGGCGACCCCGGTGCCCAGTTGGAGGTGCTCGTTGGCGGCGTTGACGATGGCGTCCACGTCCAGCTCGGTGATGTCGCCTTCGAGCAGCTCGAGTTGGGTGTGATCCATCGTCACGATCACCCGATTGTCGGTCCTGTTCTCGGTCATCTCTGCCATCAGGCCCTCCCGGAGATCATATCAGCCCCTTCCGTATCAATAGTGTAGACTCCTCGCCGCCATGTGGATGGAGCTCAAAAAGGGGCTGGCGGCCGACCTCGCCAGGGTGATCCAGGAGCGCTTCGGCGTCGCGCACGAGCCGCTGCTGGAGGTGCCGCCGCGCCGGGAGCTGGGGGACCTCTCCTCGCCCGCCGCCATGCAGCTCGCGCGGGTGCTCAAGCGCAACCCGCGGGCCATCGCCGAGGAGCTGGCAAAGGCCCTGCCGCGGCGGCCCCAAGTGCGGGACGTCCAGATCCAGGGCGCCGGCTTCCTCAATTTCTTCCTCGACCGGCGCGCCTTCGCCGCCGCCCTGATGGACGCCTCGCTGCTCGACGGCGGCGCGCGCGGCGGCAAGGTGGTCATCGAGCACACCAACATCAATCCCAACAAGGCGGCCCACATCGGCCACCTACGCAACGCCGTGCTGGGCGACGTGCTCGGCCGGTCGCTCAAGAGCCTCGGCTACCCGGTCGAGATCCAGAACTACATCGACGACACCGGGGTCCAGCTCGCGGACGTGGTGGTGGGCTTCATCGATCTGCGGGGGATCCCCCTGGCCGCGGTGGCCGCCATCCCCGAGCCGTTCGACTTTTACTGCTGGGACCTCTACAGCGAGGTGGGCCGCTGGCTCGCCGAGGACCCAGAGCGCCAGCGCCTCCGCCGCGAGACCCTCCACGAGATGGAGATCGGCAAGGGCCTCCGGGCCGAGATGGGCCGGCTGGTGGCGCGGCGGGTCGTCTCCCGCCACCTCGCCACCATGCGGCGGATCGACGTCTCCTACGACCTGCTCACCCGCGAGAGCGACATCCTGGGGCTGCAGTTTTTCGAGCAGGCCTTCGGCCGGCTCAAGGAGAGCGGCGCCGTCCATCTCGAAAAAGAGGGGAAGAACGCCGGTTGCTGGGTGATGCCGCTGTCGCAGTCCGAGGAGTTCGCCGGGCTGGAGGACCCCGACAAGGTGATCGTGCGCTCCGACGGCACGGTGACCTACGTGGGCAAGGACATCGCCTACCAGCTCTGGAAGTTCGGCCTGCTGGGTCGCGACTTCGGCTACCGCTTCTGGCAGGAGGAGGGGGTCTGGGAGACCACCCAGAACGGCGTCGAGGGGCATCCGCTGTTCGGCAACTCCTGGCGGGTGTTCAACGTCATCGACGTCCGCCAGAGCTATCTGCAGAAGATCGTCCGCGCCGGGCTCCAGGCGCTCGGCCACCCGTCGGAGGCGGAGCGCTCGGTCCATTTCGCTTATGAGATGGTCGCCCTCTCGCCGGCCACCGCCCGCCAGCTCGGCTTCCTGGATGAGGCCGAGGGGGAGGACAAGGTGCTGGAGATGTCCGGCCGCAAGGGGATCGGCGTCAAGGCGGACGACCTGATCGACCAGCTCGAGCTCAAGGCGCGCGAGGAGATCGCCAAGCGCAACCGGGACCTCGGGGACGCCGAGCTCGACGGGCTCGCCCACGAGATCGCCATCGCCGCCCTGCGCTTCTTCATGGTCAAGGCCACCAACAACCGGGTGATCGCCTTCGACTTCGACGAGGCCCTGAGCTTCGAGGGGGAGTCCGGCCCCTATCTCCAGTACTCGCTGGTGCGGGCGAAGAACATCCGCCGCCGCCTCCAGCAGGAGGGGATCGCCGCCGACATCTTCCCCGAGGAGGTGACCGCGCTCCCCGAGGAGGTGTGGAGCGAGGATCTCTGGGATCTGATCCTGGAGGTGGCGCAGACGGGGGAGACGGTCGAGAAGGCCGCCGAGAGCCTGGAGCTGTCGCTCATCGCCCGCCACGCGCTGGACATCGCGCAGCGTTTCAACGCCCTGTACCACCGTCACCCGATCCTCCAGGAGAAAGACCCGCAGGTGCGGGCGGGCCGCTTGGCCACGGTGCAGATCTTCCGCCGCGGCCTGGAGAGCCTGGGAGAGCTCCTGGGGATCCCCGTCCCGGAGAAAATGTGACATGGACCCCTCTTACGGCCGTCCGCAACGGAAACAGACGTCACCCTGGGTCTACATCGGCGTCGGATGTGGCGTCGCCGTGCTGCTCGCCCTGGCCGGCATCGTGGGCTTCACCTACCTGGCCTACAGCAAGGCCAAGGAGATGGAGGCGGGCTTCAAGGACCCGAAGCTCCGCGAGGCGAGGACCCGCGAGGTGATCCCATACGACAACCTGCCGCCCGGCTACTACGCCGGCGGCGCGATGTCGATCCCCTTCCTGATGGACTTCGCCGTCCTCACCGACAAGGAGCCCACCGTGGGGGAGAAGCCGGACCAGGGGAACTACCAAGCGCGCAGCTTCATCTTCATGAACATGCGCCACATGCGGAATAACCGGGAGAAGATGGAGCGCTACCTCCGCGGCGAGGCTTCGGCGCCTGAGGATGGCGCCTGGAACCGGGGGAACGTCAATTTCCACACCGAGGAGGTCGTCCGGCGCGGCGAGCTCCAGGTGGGAGGGCAGAAGGTCCTCTACCAGGCGAGCCGCGGCGAGATCAACCACAAGGGGGAGAGGCGGAACGGGGTGGTCACCATGGTCCTCCCCGAATGCCCCGACAACCGTCTCCGCTTCGGCATCTGGATCAACCCTGCCCCCGCGGGCTCCGAGGGCAAGCCGGTCGCCGAGGTGGATTACGCCGGCACCGCCGCGGACCCGGCGGCGATGCAGGATTTCCTGGGGCATTTCCGGTTGTGCGGGGGGAAGGGGTAGGGTCTCCATCAGGGAGCAGGTGATAGCCTGTCCAGCATGTCCCCGCTCGATCTCGATCGTCTTCTGCGGCAGGAGGACGCTCATGTAGAGTGGAAGCGGCGGGCCGCGGATATAGAAGATGTCGTCAAGACTCTTTCGGCTTTCGCCAACGACTTGGCTGGATCGGGGACTGGGGGTTGGGTCGTCTGCGGAATCGAAGAAGGGCGTGACGAGCACGGGTTCGCGCTTCCCAGGCGGGTAGGGCTCGCTGCCCGCCGGCTTCAGGAGATCAAGGGCAAGGTCTTGGCTTGGTGCCGGGAGCGAGTTTCACCACCCCTTCTCCCAGTCGCCGACGAAATCTCCCTTGCCGAGGATCCTTCCCGGCGTATTCTCACCTTCTACATCTCCTCGTCTCTCCATGCGCACACGTTTCGGGAACAGGACGGCAGCACCCGGTACTGGGTTCGTCATGGCAGTGAAACCGTCGAGGCCCGCGGGGAGCTCCTCCGGACTCTTCAGCAGGGGAAAACGGATGTCCCACCTTTCTTGCAGAGGCCCTGCCCCGGAGCGACGCTGGCAGACCTCGACCTCTTTGCTGCTGAGAGCTTTTTGGGCCGGGCCGACCTCCCTCAGCCTCCTGGCGAGTATTTGAAGCCTGGCGCCCGCCTGGACGCTTTCTCTCATCCTCTTGTGGTGTCTCAGGCTGGATCTCCAGGAGAGCCCCGGCCCGTACCGACCTACCTCGCGGTCCTCCTCTTCTGCCGCGAGCCGACCCGATTCCTACCCGGTGCGTATACCGTTTTCTCGGTTTATGACGGTGTGTCCCGGACCGAGACCCACAGCACCCGGTTCCAGGCGACTGGCCCTCTCCCCTCCCTGATCCGAGATCTCATCGATCGGCTGCAACTCTACATGGGGACGAGCATCGACAAGTCAGCCAGCGCGGTTGAAATTCAACAAAACCGCCCACGGTACTCCCTGAAAGCCCTGCAGGAGGCCGTGGTCAATGCTTTTGCTCACCGAGACTACGAATCTCACGAGCCTGTCCGGGTCACGGTGTTCTCGGACCGGATCGAGATTGTGAGCCCTGGAGGTCCCAGTCCGGGCTCAGACCCGGATCGCTTGCGGAAGGGTGATGCTCAACCACTCTGGAGAAACCCCTCCCTCGCGAGCTTCCTCTTGAAGCTTCAACTGGCACAGGCTGTCGGGCAGGGGCTCGGCACGATCTTCCGAGAGACTCTGGCCACGGCGGGGCGAGAGCCGGAGATCCTCCCGGGGACGAACTCTTTCGAGGTGACGCTACCCGCGTTTCAGCCCAGCCCACGAGGAGAGCGGAAGCCTGGCTTCGAAGAGGGAGATCGTCAAGGGCTGCTGCTCATTTCGATCGGCGGCAAATCGATCCGCTCCGTGGTGGAACACTCGATGCCGGAGCTCGGCCTTGCGGACGCGGAGATCCTCGTCGATTTCACCCTTTCCGAGTACGTCAGCCCCGATGTTCAGCACTGGGAAGCCGAGGCGGCGAGAATCCGTGACCAGATCCGTGACTGGGTCGAGGACCCACGTTTTTCCCGGCTGCACCTTTTCTATCGAGGGCCCGTTGTGATTGCGCCCTTGCTCGGGGCCCTGATCGTGCCTGCCAAACCCCTGGTCGTGTATCATTATGAGGACGGCCAGTATCGGCCTGCTTGTACTTTCGACAGGAGGTTCTTGATCGGCAAGGATTGAGCGAGATCGTCAGGGATGGCTTGACTCAAGGCCCACCGTCGTGCGAGCGGCGGCTGAAAATCGGGTGAATTGCCGGGAAGTCCGGGGACGGATGATCGGCAGCCAAGGCCGGCATGGAGGATCGGAGATCCGAGGGGCCGGCAAGGTTCAGAGACTAGGATCCGAGCGAAAGCGGTAACGATCCCACGAGCGCCCGACATCTCTTTGGAGATGATGAGATAGTCCGTTCTACCGCCATAATCCGAAGCACGGGGAAACGGTAGAAGCCGGGGATAAAGAGCCCCGGCGATAACAGAGACCGGCTAAGACAGAAACTGGCTAAAGTTCCTTAGACGATTCCCGATCCCTCCCCTTCTCATCCCACCGCCGGTGCATCCACAGCCACATCTCAGGGTGCTGGCGGATATCCTCCTCGGCAACCTCTAAATACCGGCGGGTGAGCGCGGCGACGGCCTCCTCGCCGTTTTCCCCTGCCGGCGGGAGGATCGGCTCGCGGACCACGAGGCGGTAGCGTCCGCCCGGCTCGGGGTAGACGGCGAGGGGGATCACCGGCGCCCCGGAGCGCAGGGAGAGCCGGGCCAGGATGGGGCTGGTGAGCGCCGGATGGCCGAAGAAGGGGACGGCGATTCCCTCCCGCTCCTGCACCCGCTGGTCGATCAGGATGCCCAACCGGCCGCGCTCGCGGAGCACCTCGATCATCCGGCGGGCCGCGCCGCGCTTGGGGATGACCGTGTTGCCGAAACGCTCGCGCATGGCCAGGAGCTCGCGGTCGAGCCAGGGGTTGTCCGCCGGGCGGACCACGAAGCTCATCGGTCCCCGGGTGAGGCCGATGAGGGGCGGCGAGAGCTCCCAGAAGCCGAGGTGGGCGGTGAGCAGGAAGAGCCCCTTGCCCAGCCGCTCGGCCTCGTCGATGTGCTCCCACCCTTCCAGCGTGAAGAGATGGCAGAGCTCCCGCGCGTCGAAACGGGTGGCGGAGACGGCGTCGCAGAGGGCGGCCCCGAAATGGCGGAAGCACTCCCGGACCCGCCGCCGGCGCTCGGCCTCGGTCGTCTCCGGCAGCGCCAGGGCCATGTTGCGCAGGGCGATCTCCCGGTGCCGGCGGTCCACCGCATGGGCGAGGGCGCCGATCCCGCGGCCGAACCGGCGCGCGGCCGGGTGGGGCAACGCCCGCAGGAACCCCTTGAGGGTCAGATAGAACCCGTATTCGATGCGGTGGCGGATGGGGCGGTTCTTCATTCCCTCAGCCTCCCGATCTCCCCGTCCAGCCATTGCCAGAAGGCCGGCTCGGGCTCTGCGCGGATGGGCAGCTCGGCCAGGGGGACGTCGAGCTGGCCGTGGAGCTTCACCCGGTCCTTGGAGGTGGTGAGGACCGTTTCGGCGCCGCTCGTCCGCCAGGCCTCGGCGATTCGGGCCAGGCTCGCCGGCGGGTAGCGGTGGTGGTCGGGGAAGCGGAGCTCGCCCGCGATCTCGAAGCCGAGGCCGCGGACGGTGGCCGCGAAGGCCTCGGGCCGGGCGATGGCGGTGACCAGGAAGACCCGCGCGCCGGATTGGAGATCGCCGCCGTCGATTCGTTCGGGTGAGCCCGGGACGGTCCGGCTGGCGAAGCCGGGACCGGTGAAGCCGTAGGGACGGAGCGCCTCGGCGAGCGTCTCGCCCTGGCGCTCGATCTCCGGCACCCCGGTCAGGATGGCGGCGTGGGCGCGGACCATGGCGGCGAGCGGCTCGCGCAGGCGGCCGGAGGGGAGCAGGCGCCCGCCGCCGAACGGGTCTCCGGCGGGGAAGGCCACCAGGTCCAGGTCGCGGTGGAGGCGCAGGTGCGAGAAGCCGTCGTCGAGCAGGAAGAGGTCCGGCGCCGGCTCCAGGCGGCGGAGGGCCTGGAGGCCGTCCCGGTGACGGTCGGGGCCGACGACCACGGCCACTCCGGGGAGCTCCCCCGCGAGCAGCACCGGCTCGTCCCCGGCGACCAGGGGGCCCAGGAGCGGCCCCTCCCCCGTGCTCACCACCCGCACCCCCCGCCCCTGGCTGGCGTAGCCGCGCGAGAGGATGCAGACGGCCGTCCCGCGGTCCCGCAGGTGGGCGGCGATGGCGGCGACCAGCGGCGTCTTGCCGGAGCCCCCCCAGTGGAGGTTGCCCACGCTCACCACCGGCCGCGGCAGCCGTCTGGCCCGGGTGCGGTACCACTGCCGCCGCAGACGGTGGGCGCCACCGTAGAGGAGCTGCCAGGGGGAGGAGGGAGGGGCGGGGGCCTTCATGCTATGCCCGCCTCCTTCAACATCTCCACCGTCCTGCCCAGCGCCCCACGGCTCGCCTCGACCAGCCGCAGGGCTCGCTCCCCCGTGGCGCGGCCGCTTTCCGGGTCCTCCAACTGCTCCCGCCAGACGGCGCCCAGCTCTCCGGCATCCCGCACCCGGCGCCAGGCGGCGGCGCGGTCGAAAGCCTCGGCCATCTCGCGGAAGTTGTGCATCGAGGGGCCCACGGCCAGTGGCACGCCGAAGCGGGCCGCCTCCAGGGGGTTGTGGCCTCCCGTGGGCACCAGGGTGCCGCCGATGAAGGCGGCGGCGGCCAGGCGGTAGAGGCCGGCGAGCTCCCCCAGGCTGTCGAGGAGGACCACGGACGGACGGCCCGGCCGCTCCGGGGATGCCAGGGCGGTCCGCCGGACGGCGCTCTCCCCGCGGGAATGGAGGAGAGCGTCCACCTCGTTCCAGCGCTCGGGATGGCGGGGGGCGAGCACGAGGAGCGCCCCCTCCCCGCCGCCGGCCGCCCGGAAGGCGTCGAGCACCATCGCCTCCTCCTGAGCCATGGTGGACCCGGCGAGGAGGATGGGCCGGCCGGCGGCCAGCGTGGTCAGGGCCGCCTCCAATTCGGGCTTGCGCGCCGGCTCGGGGGATTCGTACTTGAGGTTGCCGGTGACGGCTACCCGGCCGGGATCGACCCCGAGGGCCACGAGGCGGTCGCGGTCCTCTGCGCTCTGGACGCCGAAGCGGCCGACGCCGGCGAACAGGGGGCCGAGGAGGGGGCGCAGGCGGCGCATCCGGCGGAAGCTGCGGTCGCCCACCCGGCCGTTGACCACGGCGATGGGGAGCCCCCGGCGGCGGGCCTCGCGGAGCACCAGGGGCCAGTAGTCCCCCTCGACCAGGATCAGGGCGCGCGGCTGGTGGCGGCGGAAGAAGCGGCGGACGGCGAAGCCGAGGTCGAAGGGCAGGTAGGCCACCCCGGCACGGCCGGCGAAGGCCTTGCGCGCCTGCTCCTGTCCCGTGGGGGTGACGGTGGTCACCAGCAGGGGGAGCTCCGGCGGCAGGGCCCGGGCGAGAGCGGCGGCGACGCCGACCTCCCCCACCGAGACGGCGTGGATCCAGAGCGCTCCCGGGGCCGGCGCCGGCATTGCCCCCGGCCCCGGGGCCCGCCCCAGCCGGCCGGAGAGGGTGGGGAGGTAGTGGCCTCCCCGGCGGGCCAGCAGGAACGGGCCGGCGGCGAGCAGGACAATTCCCGCCGCGAGCTGATAAAATAGCCAAAAGACCGAGCTCATCTCGCGCGGCAGTATAATGGCTTGTTTCGTGGCGGGCGGCCTAGACGCTCGGGGGCCCTGCCCCGTATAAACGACAGATGCTCAGACTCGTCCATACCAGCCGACATACGCCCGAGCCCCAGCGCGCGCCCTGGGTCGAGGCGTCCGACCGCGAGCTCCTGGTGGGGATTCGCGACGGTGAGGAGGCGGCGCTCAACGAGCTGATCGGGCGCAAGACCAAGCCCCTGCTCCAGCTCTGCCAGCGCATCCTCGGCGACCCCGAGGAGGCGCGCGATGTCGTGCAGGTGACCTTCTTCAGGGTCTGGGAGAGCCGCAGGAAGTTCGACGACCGCTGGAGCCCGAACACCTGGATCTACCGCATCGCGAGCAATCTGGCGATCGACCACCTGCGGTCGCGCAAGAGCCGCGAGCGCAGCCAGGAGCCGGTGCGCCAGCACCTGCGGCAGGTGGCGGACACCCGCGCCAGCCGCGACCTCTCCCGCTTCCAGCAGTCGGAGGTGGCGGCGATCTTCCGCGACCTGTCGGCCGGCCTCTCCGAGAAGCAGCGCATGGTCTTCCTGCTGCGCGAGATCGAGGGGCTTTCCTCTCCCGAGGTGGCCGAGGTCCTCGACTGCCGGGAGTCGACCGTCCGCAATCACCTGTTCAACGCCCGCAAATATCTCCGCAAGGAGCTTCTGGAGCGCTACCCCGAGTACGCCGGGAGCTGGGCGGCCCTGGAGGAGGCGCAATGAGCTGCCCCGACTGGACCCGCCTGGTGGCCCTGCGGGAGGGCGCGGACGCCGAGCCGGCCGGGTGGGCGGAGGCGATGGCGCATCTCGACGCCTGCCCCCGCTGCCGCCGGGAGGCCGTGGCGGCCGATCCCCTGCTGGTCTTCCGCCGGCTGCCGGCCGTGGACATGACGGAGGGGGACGAGCGGGCGGAGGCCGAGTCGATGCGCCAGGCGGTGGCCTCCATGCGCACGGCCCGGCGATTGGAATCGCGCCAGCGCTTCGCCGGTTGGCGGCGGTGGGCCGCGGCGGCGGTGCTCGCCATCGCCTCGCTGGCGGTGAGCTGGGACAAGGCCCCGCGGCCGCGGCCAGAGCCCGCAACGTTACCGTCGTCCTCGACTGCCGCCATTCCGGTTCCGGCCGCCGGCTCGGCGACGCTGGAGCCGCTGGACGGCTCGGACGCCCGTGTCTACCAGATGAACGGTCAGGGCGTCACGGCGTTCATGATCGTGGACCACAAGCTTGATGTCTGATCGGTGCCTGAATGCCTCTCTCCTCCTCTTTCGCCGGGCTCCGCGGCGGCCCCGCCGCCCGCGTGTCCGCGTCCCAGGGTAGAATCCCGAGACTTCCCGTGCCGCCCGTGCGCCGCTCCGTGGTGAGCCTCCTGTGGGCTCTGGCCCTGATCGTCCCGGTCCTGCCGGCCGCGCCGCAGAGCGCGCCGGGGCCCCGGGACATCGTCACGCGGGCGTACACGTTCAAGTACCAGCGGGCGAGCGAGGCGGTGGTGTTGGCCTATCCTTTGCTGTCCTCCAAGGGGACGGTGGAGCTGCAGCCGAGCGGCAACACCCTGGTGATCCGCGACACCTTGACCGCCGTCCAGAAGATCATGCCGGCGCTGCGGGCCTACGACCATCCGTCCCGCCCGTTGCGGCTGGAGATCTACGTGGTAAAGGCGAGCCGGGCCACGGTGTCGCCGCAGGTGCAGCACTCGGACCTGCCCGAGGACCTCACCAAGCGGCTGCGGGGCCTGTTGGCCTACGACAACTTCGCGAAGCAGGCGCAGGCGCAGCTCGCCGGCGCCGAGGGGCAGTGGGTGGTCTACGAGCTGGGGCCCGACTACAAGGTGAGCTTCCGCTTCGGCAGCCTGACGGAGGACCGCCAGGTGAAGCTCTCCAGCTTCCGCATCGTCCGCCGCGAGGAGGGGAGGGGGGAGACGGAGCTCCTGCACGCGAACCTGATGCTGCCGATCGACCACACCACGAGCCTGGGCATCACCAGCAGCGAGTCGAGCCTCGAGGCGCTGATGGTCGTGTTGACCCTGCGGGAAGGCGACGCCGCCACGGCCCGCAAATAGAGATGGAGACGGAAGACTAAGATGCAGTTCATCTGTCGAGTGGGGACGCCGGACGGCCGGGTGCTGGAGGAGGTCTTCTCGGCGAGCGACGAGACGGCCCTGCGCAGCGATCTCGGCAAGCGCGGCTACCACCTGTTCGAGGTGAAGCGCCGCGGGATGGCGCCGCAGCTCGGCGTCCCCACGCTGCTGCGGGGCGGGCGCCGCGGGCGCATCCCGGTGAACGAGTTCATGGTGTTCAATCAGGAGCTGGCGGCGCTGCTCAAGGCGGGCCTGCCGCTGCTCCAGGCCCTCGAGCTGATGCTCGAGCGCATGAAGCAGGGCACCTTCCGGTCGGTGCTGACCGAGGTGCGCGACAAGGTGAAGAGCGGCACCGACCTCTCGGACGCCTTCGCCGAGTACGGCGACCTGTTCCCGCGGCTCTACCCCTCCTCGCTCAAGGCGGGCGAGAAGAGCGGCGAGCTGGAGCTGGTCATCCGGCGCTTCGTGCGCTACATGAAGCTGGTGCTCGACGCCCGCCGGCGGGTCTTCTCGGCGCTGACCTACCCGGCCGTGCTGGTCTGCCTGTCGGGCGTGATGATCGCCGTGATGACCATCTATGTGGTCCCCCGCTTCATGGGCTTCTTCAGCGAGCTGGACGCCGAGCTCCCCCTGATCACCCGCATCGTGCTCGGGGTCTCCACCTTCATGAGCGCGAACTGGGTCTTCATGCTGCTGGCCCTCGTGGGCGGCGTCTTCGCGCTGCGCTCCTGGGGGCGCACCGAGCCGGGGCGGCTGGCGCTCGACCGGCTCAAGCTGCGCGCCCCCTTCCTGGGGCCGGTGCTGCACCGGTTCGCCCTGTCGGAATTCTCCCGCTCCCTCGCGACGTTGCTCTCGGGCGGCATCCCGCTCGTGCCGTCGTTCGAGATCGGCATCGCCTCGGTGGGCAACGCCTACGTGCGCGGCAAGATCGGGCCGACGATCCAGATGGTGCGGGAGGGCAAGCCGTTCTACGCCGCGCTGGAGACGAGCGGGATCTTCACCGACATGTCGATCGACATGGTGAAGGTGGGCGAGGCGACCGGCTCGCTGGACGAGATGCTGAACAGCGTCGCGGACTTTCTGGACGAGCAGATCGAGACGCGGATGCAGCGGCTGCTGTCGCTGGTCGAGCCGATGATGCTGGTCTTCATGGGCCTGATCATCGCCATCCTGCTGATCTCGATCTATCTCCCGATGTACTCGATGCTCGGTTCGTCGAAGTTGTGAAGTGTTGTGCTCTGCTGGTGGAGGCTCGCGCTCGCGCTGATCCGGCGCGGCCGGGAGCCGTTTTGAGGTGGATGGATTCGAAGGAGCTTTGGTGATGGCGGTGATCAACGGCAACCGGACGGCGGTCAAGGAGCCCGAGGCGGAGACCCTCGAGCAGGCCCGGGAGCGCCTCGCCCAGGAGCGGCGGGACGCCGAGGCGTTCGCCGCCCGCTACGGCCTGGAGTTCGTCGACATGACGCACTTCCGGAT
>QHVW01000969.1:2286-3715 GCA_003223675.1 Acidobacteriota bacterium | reverse complement strand
TATGTGGCCAACTGGGGCAGCAATACCGTTTCGTTGATCGATGCCGCCACTAATACTGTCTTGGCGACGATCCCGGTCGGCACCCATCCTCAAGGCGTGGCTTTCAACCCGAGCGGCACCCGTGTCTATGTTGCAAACCGGATCAGCAACGACGTCTCAGTCATTGACACTACCACCAAGGCTGTCATTGCGACGATCCCAATGGGGGCCGATGGTTTCGGAGTCATCGCCTCTAGCACACGGGTGTATGTTACAAATATCGTCAGCCGCACCGTTTCCGTAATAGATACCCCCGCCAATGCCATCGAGACGACGATTCCGGTGGGTGTCGCTCCCGAAGGGATCGCCCTCGACCCAACAGGCACGCGCTTGTATGTGACCAACACCGGAAGCAACAACGTCTCGGTCATCGACACGGCTTCCAACATGGTCATCGCCACCGTTGCGGTGGGTAACTCGCCGGTGGGCGTCTCTTTCACCCCGGACGGTGCTCGTGCCTATGTAGCGAATTTCGACTCCGCCAATGTCTCCGTGATCGATACGGCCACCAACACCGTCGTCGCCACCATCCCGGCGGGGGCCAGCCCTGCATCCTTTGGCCTCTTCATCACGGGTCCGGGCTCGCTGCCACCCGGGATGATCCCGACGTTAAGCCCGTTTGGGTCGGCGGTTCTCGGTCTGCTGCTGGCGATCGCCGCCTTCTGGCTGCTGAAGCGGAGGGGACGCCTGACCCCAGGTTAAGCTCCGCGAGCTTCTGTCAACTGGCGACCGGTTCTCTGTTAAGATGCCAGCCATGGGCGAGAATCGCCGCGGCTACGACCTCAAGGCTCCCGGGCGCTCAGAAGGAAGCTCCTCCATGCGTCTGCCCGGCCGTGGCCCTTCCCGCGGATCGACGATCATCTCCAGGCCTGGGAAGCACCGGGCAGCCATGGCGCAACGCGTCCACCTCTTCCCCAAGCCTCCACGGCCGTGAGACCGGGTGCCGTTCCTGATCCCGCGCCGGAGATTCCACCGCGCCGTCTTCGTGACGGCCGGCCTCTACAACATCGGCTGGGGGCTCTTCTCCGCCCTCGATCCGCAGTGGCTGTTCCGCTTCGCGAAGATGCCCCTGTCGAATACGCCGCAGATCTTCGCCTGCCTGGGGATGGTCATCGGGCTCTACGGCTTCCTCTACCTGGAGGTGGCGCGGGTCCCGGAGCGCGGATGGCTCCTGGCGGCGGTCGGCCTCGCCGGCAAGGTCCTGGGTCCGACCGGTCTCGCCCAGCTCATCTGGAGCGGCGCTTGGCCTCCCGCCACGGCCATCCTCTGCATTACCAACGATCTCATCTGGTGGGTCCCCTTCGCCCTCTACCTCCACGACGCCTGGCCCGCGTGGCGCCGGGACTGGCACGTTGACCGCTCCATCGGCTGATACCATCTCCTCGACTCT
>QHVW01000969.1:0-2279 GCA_003223675.1 Acidobacteriota bacterium | reverse complement strand
TCTCCTTGAGACAGGAGATCGAGAATGGAGATCACGATTGATCAGCTTCGTTCCAGGTATGAGTCGCTGGAGACCGAGGACCTGCTCCTCCTCCATGCTCAAGGCGGCCTGACGCAGGAAGCCGAGCTCGCCCTGCAGACGGAGCTCCGGGCCCGCGGCTACGCCGATCGCCGCAGCGTCGTCGAAGCCGGTACGGCTGTCCAGGCGGCCAACGCTGAAGCCTTACAGCTTGAAACGGTGGAGCAGAGAGCCGCGCGCGCGAAATTCCATGTCATCTGGATGGTGTGCTTTTTCGTGATCCCCGCCGCCGTCATCGCCTGCATGCCCGTTTTTGCTCCGTTCATCTGGCGCTCGCCAGCCGACCATATGTGCCAGAAGGTCGGCTACTGGTACGCCAAGGATGTCTTCGGCCCTACAGAGAGCAGCATTGCAAAGGTCCGCTGCCGCAAGTGGAGATCGCGCTGGTTTCCGATCTTCCGCCAACTGGCGACCGGTTCTCTGTTAAGATGCCAGCCAGGCCTGGGCAGCACCGGGCAGCCATGGCCCAACGCGTCTACCTCCTCCCCGTCGAGCCCAGGATCGTCGAGCTCCTGAGCACTGCCATCCTGGAAGATCCGGGGCGCGCCCTGGCCGACCTGCGGGCGGGCTCCCAGGCGCACGCGGCCACGGCGAGCGCGAGCAAGCGGGCCGTCGCCCGCCTCGACGAAGAGCGCTTCAAGGTGAGCGGACGCGCGGACGACTATGCCCGCTACTCGGCCCTCCGCCCCTATTGCGTCACCGAGACCTCGGCCGCGGCGGTGGCGGATGCCATTGACGCCCTGCTCGCCGCGGGGGACGAGGTGCAGCGCCAGACCCTCTTCGAGGACCAGCTCCGCCGCCTCGACCCCTCGCTCCTCGCCGCGAGCGCCGGGGTAGCCCGCTACGTCGACGACACGGCGGAGCAGTGGGCCTCCCTGAAGACCGACGTCGACTCTCTGCGCCGCATGCGCGAGGCCGCTCTGGCCGGGCGGGCCTACGAGCATGAGTTTCAGGGACGAGAAGAGGATGACGACGAGGACGCCGAGCCTCAAACCTTCGAGGGCGCGGACCTGGCCGAGGTCTACGGCCAACTGCTCGGCGCGACCCTGGGCCGGCTCCTGGGCCTCTCGCTCCCCTCCTGGTGGATGGGGCGCAACTTCTGGCTCGGTCTCCTCATCGCGATGGATCTCTCGCCGTTTCAGTTGCTCCCTCTCTCGGGGGCCCGCCGGGTCCGCAAGACGCTCTTCCGGCTGGCCGAATCGCCCGAGATCCTCTTCCCGCCGGTCGCCGTGGAGGGGTTCGGGGCGGGGTTCCCTCTCGTCTGCGAGGCCTACGGCACGGGCCTCTATTTCCCCCCGGCCGCCGTCCGGGAGCTCCTCCCTCTGCTCGAAAGGTCGCGCAAGGGCTTCGTCTCCCTCTGCGTCAAAGCCGCCGGCTACCCCCGCGGCGTCGTCGAGCAGATCGCCGAAATCGTTCACGAGGCCTTCCTCTGGGCCGCCCGGCACGATCTCGGACTGCTGGAGGGGGATGAGCTGGTGGGAGAGTACGGTTACCGGTAGGGGTAAGATGAGGTCATGAGCATCCGCGTCGTCCGTCTCGGAACCCCGCGCGTCAAGGATGAAGGCCTCCGGCTCGGCACCGTCCGCCGGCCGCCGCGCGGCGTGAAGAAGGAAGACTACGCCCGGCGGGATTTCTATGACGTCTGGGTCCCCGATCTCGCCCCGAGCGCGGAGCTGGTGAGCTGGCTGCTGTCGGAGCCCATCACCGATCCGCGCTGGAACAAGTTCGTCCGCGGCTACCGCGCCGAGATGAAGGACGCCAAGAGCGACCGGCTCCTCGCCCTCCTCGCCGCGCTCTCCCAGCGGACCGATTTCTCAGTGGGGTGCTACTGCGAGAACGAGGAGCGTTGCCATCGCTCGGTGCTGCGGGAGCTGCTACGGGAGCATGGGGCGGAGATGTCGTCATCTGCCGGTTTTCCATCGTCCTGCTCTTCGGCCTCCTCACTCTGGGAGCGGGCTGCGCCTCCTGGAAGGCGCGCAAGGTGGAGACGCCTCCCGGCATGAAAACGCCGGTTAGCGTCGAGGACCTCGACTCCCCGGGACACCTCCGGCTTTCGGAATTAGGAGGGCCAGAGGGAACGGCCCCGCTCCCGTTCCCTCTGGTACGTCGCTTGTCAAAGAGCACTGCTGCCCGCCCCGAATAGGGGCTCCTAATCCGTCGCCGGAAGTGGCGGCGGAAATCCCATCGCGAAGGCCCTGCTG
>QHVW01000944.1 GCA_003223675.1 Acidobacteriota bacterium | reverse complement strand
TGTAACAGCGAAACCCCTCACCTCCCCGGCCCTCCTCTCCCAGCCCTCCACCCACCCCTTCCGGGGAGAGGAGGGAGAAAGGCAGATCTGTCTTTTTGAGCCCCCTCTCTCCCCGGCAGGGCGGGCGGAGGGCTGGGAGAGAGGGGGCTGGGGGAGTGAGGGTTTACCGCCGCCCGCCGATCTCCTCTTCCGGATCGAACACCTCGACGTCCGGGGCGTCCTCCCACTTGCTGGCGCGGGCGGCGCGGGTGCTCATCCCGGTGGTGGGATTGGCGGCGCGCCACTCGCCGGCGGCGAGGCGATCCTGGGCGTCGTGGAGGGCGGCCGCCAGCTCGGGATCCCGGGAGCCGAGCGCCATCGCCTGCTGCAGGCTCTCCGTGGCCGCCCGCAGCCAGCGGGGGTTCTTCGCCTGAAGCTTGCCGAGCAGAGCGTAGAGATCCGCCTGCGGCGAGATGCGCACCGCCTCCCGCAGCACCTCGATGGCGAGAAAGAGCTCCTCCTTGGCGATCAGCTCCAGGGCCCGCTTGTAGTAGCGGTCGGACAGGTCGCGGACCTCGTCCCGGCGCTGGCTTGGCGCCGGGCCCAGGGCCGCCGACCACGCCTGGGAGGACATCCCGCGGTCGTAGGCCTTGCGGCGATCCGGCTGGGAGAGGTTCAGATAGGCCTGGGTGATCCGCTCGAAGAGCATCTCGAGCACCCCCTCGCGCCCCTCCAGGCCCAGCAGCGGAGCGTTCACCGGGTGGACCAGCCGGGCGATCTGCTCGTACGCGTCGTGGATCTCCTGGGCCGTGGAGGTCGGCGGCAGGTCGAGAAGCTGGTAGAAGCTCGCCTCTCCCGCGATCCGCAGCAGGCCGGCCACCCGCTCCCGGTGGAAGCCGGGATCGAGGTCGAGCGGGCGCTCGGCGAGCCGCCTGGCGATCCTCTCCGAGAAAACCCGGAGCTCGTCTTCCGTCGGGCGGTGAACGTCGGATTCCATGAAGAAGCATATTGTAACCCGGCCCGGCGCTCCGCGGGTTCTTTTCATATGATGAAGATAGATGATGAGCCGCTTGCGATCCCTCCTGCCGTGGCTGGCCGTCCTCGCCGTCGCGGCCGGGATCCGCCTGCCCACGCTCACCGCCGGGCTCCCCTACCTGGGCTACGTCGACGAGGGGCACGTCCTCCACCACGTCAACCATCTCCTCGTCTACCAGACCTGGGAGCCGGACAACTACAGCTACCCCTCCCTCCCCTTCTACCTCGTCGCCGGCGCGGCCCTGGCCTGGTCGCCGGTCTACGCGCTCACCCACGGCCATCCGCTCTTCGACGACCTCTCCCCGTCGCCTCCGGAGTACTACGACATCGTGGAGCCCGCCGCGCTGATCGTCCTCGGCCGGCTGGTGACGCTGGCGTTCTCGCTGGGGATCGTGCTCCTGACCGGCCTCCTGGTCCGGCGCCTCGCCGGCCCCGCGGCGGGGCTCTTCGCGGCCTGGCTGGCGGCGCTGGTCCCGGCCCTGGTGATGCGCAGCTCGATCGTCAACGTCAATCCGCTGGCGGCCTTCTTCGTCCTCGCCGCGCTCTTCTTCGCCGACAGGGCCCGCGGCCTCGAGCATCCGCGGCGCGACGCGATTCTGGCAGGGTTGATGGCGGGCCTCGCGGGAGCCACCAAATATCCGGCGGCCCTCGTCTGTCTCTCCGTGGCGCTGGCCGTCCTGCTCGCGCCGGCGCCCTGGCTGGAAAGGGTCCGCCGTCTGGTCCTGGCGGGAGCCGCGTCGATCCTGGCCCTGCTCCTCGCCATGCCGGCCCTGGCGCTGCGCACGCAGGCCGTGCTCCACGGCCTGCACGACATGGATTCCGTCTACGGCTCCCAGGAGGCCGGCTCCTACTGGGAGCAGGCGGTCCACCGCGCGGAATGGGACCTGCCGACCTCCCACCCCGAGCTCGGGATCGTCTTCCTCCTGCTGACCATGGCCGGGCTCGCCGTGGGCCTGCGGGACCGCCGCTGGCGGGGCGCGGTCGCGGGCTGGCTCCTCTTCGGCATCGCCACCGGCCTGCTGGTGGCCCCCTATCAGTTCCGGGCGTTCCGCAACCTGCTGGCGCTCGTGCCGCTGGCCTGCGCCGCCGTGGCCCTGCTCTATGCCCGGCTACGCGAAGCGGCCTCCCGCCGCCTCTGGGTCGACCTCGCCGCCGCCGCGCTGCCCGCCCTCCTCTTCGTCCCGGCGCTCTACGAATACGACGCCTTCCAACTCGCCCTCGTGGACACCCGCGAGAGGGCGGTCCACTGGCTCGCCGGACAGGTGAAACCCAACGACCGCGTGCTCTTCCTGCGCGAGCTCGCCTTCCTGCCGTCGCGGCTCGACACGCTGCCGGCCAAGGTCCAGGTCCGGGTCTGGGAAAAGGCTCAGTACCGGGTGATCGAACACCGCGATCACTATCTGGTGATGGGCAGGATCCTGCGCCGCAATGGCAGGGACAAGATCCCTCCAGACGTCCTCAATTGGATCCTGGCCAACTACCAGGTCGTGGCGCAGTACGGATCGGTCGCCACCAGCAACTTCCCGGGCTTCTTCCGGGGGAACGACCAGATGGTCTACGTGCTGAAGCGGAAGCCGCGGCCGGAAGCCGAGCCCCCCTCCTCTCCCGGTGAGGATGCGGCGGGAGACGAGGGAGGGGCCCGGAGGGGGTCCGGCGAGAGCTACCGCCGCGAATGAAAGGCCACCCGGTTCCCTTCGCTGTCCAGAAACATGGCGATGGAGCCGATCTGGTCGGAGAGGTGGGTGGCGCCCATCACGACCTTGCCGCCCGCGGCCTCGACCCGTGAGAGGGCTCCGGCGAGGTCGTCCCCGGCATCGAGGTAGATGATCGCCCCCTGGGCGCTCGGGACGAGGCCCTCGCCCTGGATGATGGCGCCGCCCACTCCGCCGTTCTGGTAGGGCAGGATCGCCAGGTTCCTGCCGCTCAGCGACTCTTCGTGCAGGTCGGCCTGCAGGATCCGGCTGTAGAAGCCCTTGGCGCGGGCCAGGTCGGTGACGGGGATCTCGAACCAATTCAGGGCGTTGCTCATGGCTTCTCTCCTTGGGATGGCGGTCCGGCGGTGTGCCGGTCCGACGTGAGAGCAGCCTATAGAGGGGCTCCTGACAGCGTGGTGTCAGGAGAGATCCATGTCCCCTCCCACCACCGGATTACGCATCTCCAGGTAGCCACACTCCGAAGGCTCCCGCCGGGGCAGATCCGTCCTGCCGGGATTGCAAGTGAAAGAGAGCCAAGGTCATGAAAAAGAACGCCAAGATCCGCCTGACCCTCAACCGCGAGACGCTGCGGAACCTTTCCGCCGATGAGACGTCGGGCGCTCAGGGAGGGGCGGTGGTGGTCAACACGACCGCCTGCACCGTCCTCCTGACCAACACCTGTTTCAACTGCGTGACCCAGAGCTGTCCCACGCATTGCGGCCAGACCTATTGCTACTACGTGTGATCGCCGCTCTGACCGCTTGCGTCCGTTGAGCCTGTAGCTGGAGCATCCCGGGGCGCCACGGCGTTCCGGGATGTGGCGTCCCCCCCGATTTCCTCCCTGAAGACAAGCCTTGAATTCGCGAATATTACGCCGGCGGTTTCTCCGGCGCGCCGCGCTGTGTCCAATCGAGCATGGCGGAGCAAATCAGCGAGAAATGCTTTATTCTCAATAGACACAAGAGGTCATGATTCAGACAGCCATGTCCATGTCCAACGTGACGACGTTGATCACCGCCGCGCACCAGGGGGCTCCGGGAGCCGAGGCGGAGCTGTTCAATCGCCTCTATTCGGATCTCAAGCGCCTGGCCCACGCCCAGCTCTCCAACGGGCGGCGTCCGGGCGATACGCTCGACACCACGGTCCTGGTCCACGAGGCCTACCTGCGGCTCTCCGGCGGGGCGCACCTCGACGCCCAGAGCCGCGCCCACTTCTTCAATCTCGCCGCGCGGGTGATGCGCAACGTCGTGGTCGACTTCGCGCGGCGCCGGGACGCCGAGAAGCGGGGGGCGGCGCTGCGGGTCTCCTGGCCGGAAGGGCTGGACCCGGAAGCGCGCAGCGAGGGCTCGGAGGTCGATCTGCTGGCTCTCGACGCCGCCCTCGAACGGCTGCAGACCGAGAGCCCGCGGCTGGCGCAGGTGGTGGAGCTGCGGTTCTTCGCCGGGCTCGCCCTGGAGGAGATCTCCGGCCTGCTCGACGTCGGCGAGCGCACGCTCAAGCGGGACTGGCGCAAGGCCCGGGCCTTCCTGCTCGCCGAGCTCCAGGGCGATCGCGATCACTGACATGGAGCCCGAGCCCGCTCGAGCGTCCGGCGCGCGCTGGGAAGAGCTGTTCGACGAGCTCGTCGAGCTGACCGCCCCGGACCGCGCCCGCCGCTTCGCCGAGATCGCAAGGACGGACCCGACGGTCGCCGCCCGCCTGGCGCGGATGCTGGAGGCGGACGGCGAGGCCACGGATTTCCTCGCCCGGCCGGCGGCGGAGATCCTCGGCGCCGGCGGCGACGGCGCGTGCCTGCCGCCCGGCACCCCCGTCGGCTCCTGGCGCCTGCTCGCGCTGCTCGGGCGCGGCGGCATGGGCGAGGTCTATCTCGCCGAGCGCGACGAGGGGACCTTCACGCAGCGGGCGGCGCTCAAGCTGATCAAGCGGGGGATGGACTCGCGGGCGATCGTGCGCCGGTTCGTGCGCGAGCGCCAGATCCTCTCCCGGCTGGAGCACCCCGGCATCGCCCGCCTGCTCGACGGCGGCAGCACCGAGGACGGCCGGCCGTTCTTCGTGCTGGAGCGGGTGGAGGGGGTGCCGATCGACGAGTATTGCCGGTCCCGCGGGCTCGGCCTGGAGGAGCGGCTGCGGCTGGTGCTGAGCGTCTGCGCCGCGGTCGACAGCGCCCATCACAATCTGGTGGTGCACCGGGACCTCAAGCCGGCCAACATCCTGGTCACCGCGGACGGCGCGGTCAAGCTGCTCGACTTCGGCATCGCCAAGCTGCTCTCGGGGGGCGAGGAAGAGGAGGAGACGGCCCATCTCACCCAGCTCGGCGCCCGCGTCCTCACCCCCGCCTACGCCGCGCCGGAGCAGATCCTGGGCGAGCCGGTCACCACGGCGACCGACGTCTACGCCCTCGGGGTATTACTGTTCGAGCTGATCACCGGCGCGCTGCCGCACGCCCGCGAGCAGCGGTCGCTCGACTCGCTGGCCAGCGGGGTCGGGCGGGAGACGGCCGAGCGGCCGAGCGGGGTCCTGCGGCGCGCCGACGCGCGCCTCGCCCGCCGGGTGTCGGGCGATCTCGACCTCATCGTGCTCACCGCCATGCACCGCGATCCGGCGCGGCGCTACGCTTCGGCGGCGGCGCTCGCGGACGACCTCGGGCGCTTCCTCGCCGGCCGGCCGGTCCGCGCGCGGCCGGACAGCGGCGGCTACCGGCTGCGCAAATTCGTCGTCCGCCATCGCCTGCCGGTGGCGATCGCGGCGCTCGGCCTGACGGCGCTCCTCATCGGGCTGGGGATGGCGCTGTGGGAGGCCTACGCCGCCCGGCTGGCGGCCCAGCGGGCCGAGCGGGTGAAATCGTTCCTGCTCTCGGTCTTCCAGCAGTCGGACCCCAACCAGGCCGGCGGCGCGGCGGTCACCGCCCGCGAGCTGCTCGAAAAGGGGACGCAGCGGATCGACGTCGAGCTCGCCGGCGAGCCCGAGATCCAGGCCGAGGTGCTGGACGCCGTGGCCGGCATCGAAGCCAATCTCGGGCTGAACGACGCGGCTCTGGCGCACGCCCGCAAGGCGCTCGCTCTGCTCGTGGCGCACCTCCCGCGAGGCGACGCGCGGATCGCCGACAGCCGCGCCCTGCTCGGAGAGGCGCAGAGGGGGCATGGCGACCTCGCGGAGGCGAGAAAGACGCTGGAGAGAGCTCTGGAAGAGACTATCGCCGCCCGGGGCGAGGACAGCCTGGAGACGGCCAACGTCCGGCGCTCGCTGGCCGGAGCCCTGCAGGATCCTCCGGGCTTCCTTCGCGCCGTCGATCTGCTGCGCCAGGCCCTGTCGACCATTCGCCGGCGCCTGGGCGACGGGAGCGTCGAGGCGGCCGGGACGCTGTCGGAGCTCGGCATCGCGCTCGAGCAGGCGCAGCAATACCCGGAAGCGGAGAAGGTTTATCGGCAGTCGCTGGCGAGCTTCGAGCGCCTGTTCGGCCCCCATCATCCGAAGGTCGCGATGGTGCAGAGCGACCTCGCCGGCCTGCTCGACCGCCTGTCCCGTCCGGACGAGGCGCGCAAGCTCCTCGAGGCCGCCATCATCACCCAGCGCGCCAAGCTCGGCCCCCGCCACCTGGACCTGGCCAACAGCCTCTTTTCCTACGGGGTCCTGCTGAAGGACCGGCAGGAGCTCCAGGCCGCCGATGCGGCCTTGAGCGAGGCCCAGGACATCTTCGGGCCGGACCGCTTCGAGGCCGCCCACTGCCTGCGCTACCTGGGGCTCTCGGCGCTGAGCCAGGAGCGCTATCGGGACGCCGCCGAGCTGCTCACCCGCGCCGCCGAAACCTACGGGCGCACCCTGGGGCCGGACGACCTCCAGCGCTGGCGCGCGA
>QHVW01000943.1 GCA_003223675.1 Acidobacteriota bacterium | reverse complement strand
TCCGGGAGCTCAGAGCCGGGCTCTACCTCGTGATAATGCCCATGCACTATTTCCCCCGTGGATGGCTCGTAGAACAGCACGACGGCGGCTGGGCCTCGTTGACCGGTGGTTTCCATAGTGGCCTCCCTTAGAAAAAGAGAATGAGCTTCGTGGGATTGCTGAAGCTGTGGTCGCAAAACAGACCCCAGGTGATCTTGCTACAAGAGGCGGCGGCGACGCCCATGAACGGGCCCGTCTTGGTGACCCCTCCATCCACGAACGAAGAGACGAAGGTGGTGGTTTCCGTCTCGTCGTCGCTCTCGTTGACGGAACGCAGCAGAGGTAAAGCCAGGATATTCTTGGGCGGGTTGAATTTCTGGTCGATGGTAAAGGTAAACGATGTGCCGATGGTTCCGGGAGTGAAACTAAACATGCTTGAGCCAGATGCGCCGTTGACGGGCATACACTCTCCTTTTTGACCGTTCTGGTCGTCTGCGGCTGTTCCTGCTGCCAGGAGCACCGCCCCAAAGATATAGGCGAGCGGCCGTCGGAAAAGTTTCATCGCCATGAGCCCTCCCTCCCCTTCTCTACCAAACCTGTCTGATCGCCATCTGGAAGGTGAACGTGGCATCGCAAATCCACCTTCCCCCATCCTGAGATTCCGGGTATTCTCAAGAGGCGCACGGACACGCCATCTCCTCTTCCGAGGTGCCGGCGAACGCTCTGGAAACCGCTAAGTGACTGGTTTTTGAACGGTTTCGAACCATTTTCCACGAGCGGATTCCGGACGCGGTTCTTTGAAGTCCCCTCTTGGGGATTGTAGCGTCCCTCGCGGGGACGGTGAGCGCCCCAAAAAGGGCAGCGAGCGCCCTCTTTTGGGCCGGCTCCGCCCTCTTTTGGGCCGGTCGCGCCCACAAAGGGGGCGGTGCCGCCCACAAAAGGGCCGGAGCGTCCCTCGAGAGGGCAGCGCGCGCCCTCTTTAGGGCGCTGACGTCCCTCAAAGGGGCAGCAGCTCCCCTCCAGGGGGACGGCTGCGCCCTCGCGGGGTACGGTTGTATCCCTTTTGGGGATCGCCCAGCCCAAAAGAGGGCGCACAGCGCCCTCTCGAGGGGAACGACGGGAACCTCGGGGGCCCACAGCGCGAATCCATCCGTCCTCCCGGAGAAGAAGAGGGCGCAACCAGAAAAGTCGAGGGCGCACGGCGCCCAATCGGGGGCGCATCCAGCGAAGAAGAGGGCCGGAGCAAAAAACTCGAGGGGCGGAGGCGCGAGGTCGAGGGGAGCTCAGACCGCGGGCCGCAGCCGCTCCGGCACCTCGGCTCTCTCCGCGACTCCCAGGATCTCCCTCGCCACCCGCTCTCCCGACTCGCATCCCCCTTCCATGAAGCCCTGCGCGTACTCCGAGGTGTGCTCGCCGGCGAAGTGGAGGTTCTCCACCCGGCGGCCTTCCTCGCCGCCGAAGGCGGTCCACTGGCCGGGCTTGTAGCAGGTGTAGCCTCAGCCTTCGTGATCCAAGCGGTCCAGCAGCGCCAATCCTTCCTCTCTTGAGCCCAGGGCGGCCCTCGCCCGGAAGCGGGTCTCGGCGTCGAAGTCGGCCAGCGCGATGGTCGAGAGCTCATCCATGAGCTTGTTCATGCTGATCTTCCTCCGTTCGGCGAGCTGTCGGAGGCGCTCGTGCTTCTCATCGGAGAGGCGGATCGTCAGAGTGGCCATGATCAAATCTCCTTCAGCGCTTCCTCGGGAGAGAGCACCCGTAGCCCTGGGAAGTGGAGCTCCGCTCTCTGGAAGTCCCGGACATTCTTGGTAATGATCGCCGAGGCACCTCCCGCGACGGCAAGCTCGACTACGTGATTGTCCCCCTCGTCGCGCAGGTTGGGCCGCCATCCATAGTAGATGTTCGTCCAGCGGCAGACGCTGAGAAAAGCGTTGAACAGGGTATCTCGTTGGCGAGCGTCGAGCCGGCAGGATTCGAAGAGGGTCTCTCTGGACAGCAGCGATTCATATTCCGCAAAGAGAGCCGCGCCCATCAGAGGCTGGAGCTCACCTTCCAGGCACGCACGCAAACCGCGCGGCTGGCACCCGCCGGGCCCAATAGGGCCGAGACGAAGACATTGGTGTCCACCACGACGATCACCACCCTATGATAGCGTATGTGCTGTCATCGGGTGGTACCGAGGCCGTGCCCATCAATACGAAGGGCCCGGTCTCCCGGGCCCTTCGAGAAGCCTGGCGCCGCGTCCCCCCTACGGGCAGGTCGCGAACGCGTCCACGTCGGTCACCGCGGGGGCCGGCGGTCCGGGGTAGTTGAAGTAGATCTTGTTCACGCCGGCCCGGACGTCGAAGACCTCCATGCGGTAGAAGACGTTGGTGGTGGCCGCCGAGAAGACCCAATAGCGGTTGTTGAGGCCGCAGGCGTTGAGCACCTTGACCATCACCTCCCAGTTGTCCGAGCTGAAGAACCAGAAGATCCCCGAGCTCGGGCCGGCGACGACCACGCTCCCGTTACCGTCCGTCGGGGTGCCGGGCGTGGGATTGGTGCGCCACTTGGTGGTGACCGAGAAACGGGTGTTCAGGCAGAGGGCGCCCACGGTGCTGGAGCCGCAGTTGAGGATCGCGGGGAAGGTGAAGAAGCTCACTCCCGAGCCCGCGATCGAGCCGCCATGGCCGCCAACGATGTCGCTCGGGCCGCCGTCGAAGGACCAGACGCCCACCAGCCCGGGCTTGGGCGTGGTGATCCGCACGTTCAGATTGTTGCGGAGATCCGTGATCGAGCGGGCCACGTTCCATAGGCGGACCTCGTCGATGGCGCCGGTCGGCGTGTGCATCCATTGCACGTCGCTGCCGATCTGCATCGGGTCGGTGGGGCTGGTGGTGAGGGGCCCGGTCTCCGCGAACGACGCCGCGAGCTCGCCGTTGATGTAGTGGCGCCGCATGGTGCCGTCGAAGGTCACCGCGACGTGGGTCCAGATGCCCCGAGGGATGATGCCGCCGTTCTTTGCAGAGCCGCTCCCCTTGAGATAGGAGCGCAGGACGGGCTGGCCGCTCACCGTGCACTGGCCGATCCACCAGGCCGCCGTGTAGTTCTTGCCGGCGATGCTCCGGCAATCCTCCCCCGTGACGCTGTTCGAGATGGACACCCAGGCCTCGATGGTGAAGGCGCCGGTGGGATTGAGCGCCGCGTCGTTGGGGACGTTGATGTAGCCGATCGTGGGCTGGCCGGCGAACGTGGCCCACACGCCGAACGGCTGCGCCTGCGCGGCGGGAGCCGCCAGGACGGCCAGAGCCACGCCGAGCAGAAGAATTGCCAGGAAACGTCCCGACGCATGTGCACCGTGGACTGCTCTCATGTTGCTCTCCTTGGGATGCGGACGGAAATCGAATCGTCAATCGTCGATACTACACCCGAAGAGGCGAGGGGGTACCGACGGGTGCTGTCATGGAGATTGGGCGTGGGGGGAGGACAAACGTTACAGGCGGGCTCAAGGCTCCGCCGGATCGGGAGAGGCGTCCGTCCGCGAGGTAGCCTGGAGATCCTCGCGCGATTCGGGCACCTCGGGCAAGCGGTCCCAGAGGACGAACACCCCATGGGTATAGAGGGGATCGGAGTCGTTGGTCGTCTGGGCGAGGTCGAACCAGAGATTCCAGGCGCGGTCGAGCTCCTCGCGGGTCATCTCCGAGAGGTTCAGGTCGTCCTCACTGAGCATCTCCATGGGTGGCATCTTAACTCTACATCGTCAGAGTTGGCGTCCCCGGTCTGTTGACCCTCATCACCCCGGCCCTCTTCTCCCATCGCCCTCCCCCCTTCCGGGAGAAGAGGGGGGGCGTGTCCGCGCGATGTTGTCGTAGAAAAGGGGCCTGTCCCCGCCTCTACGAAAAACCGAAACAAACCAAGCTATCCACTCCCTCTTCTCCGCCGGTCGGGGGGCCGCCCCCGCCCGAACCCTCACCCCTACCCCTCTCCCGTCCCCTCCCACCCTCCCGCACCGGGAGAGGGGAAAAGACAGATCTTGTCTTCTGTTTTTCTCCCTCTTCTCCCGGCCGGGGGGAGTGCGGTGGGAGAAGAGGGCCGGGGTGATGAGGGTTCGCCCCGAAGGGGCGTCAAGAACGGGCCGAAGCCGAGGCCCCCGCACCCCGGAAAATCGCCAGGTAGGCTTCCAGCGCCTCCAAGGCCAGGCGGTCGGCGGGGGTGTTGACCACCCGGACGCCGCCGCGGCGCAGGTGGCGGGAGAGGCGGCGGTTGGCGAGTTGGATCTCCAGACTCGCCACTTGGGCGAAGGCGGCGGCCGGGGTGGCGGGTGGATCGGCGGCGAGCGCCCGCAGCTCGGGGTCCTCCAGGTTGAGCAGCAGGGCCCGGTGGCGGCGGCCCAGGCGTAGAAGCGACTCGCGCAGCAGCTCGGCCGCCGCGAGGTCGACCACCGAGGTGAAGAGCACGGCCGTGGCGCTGCGCGGCTCGACGCCGAACGCCGCCTCGGCCGCGAGGTCGTAGGCGGGCTCGGCGAGCTCGGCCTCGACGTCGTAGAGCGCCTCGTAGGCGGCCCAGGCGCCGCGCCCCCCGGAGCGGACCCGCACGCTGCGCAGCACCTGGCCGGCGAAGGCGACGATGGTGACCTGGTCGCCGCGCGCCGCCGCCACCCGGGTCAGCGCCAGGGTGGCCGCGAGCGCGTAGTCGAGCTTGCTGCGCCGGCCGTCCATGGAGGCCATGGCGCGGGCGCAATCGAGGAGGACGATCAGGCGGGCGCTGCGCTCCCAGGTGTCCTCGCGGGTCACCGGCCGGCCGTGGCGGGCGGTCGCCTTCCAGTGGATCTTGCTGATGGGATCTCCCGGCAGGTATTCGCGCAGGGCGTAGGGCTCGCTCCCCAGGCCGTGCATGCGCTGGGGGATCTGCCCCATGCGGCGGCGCTGGGCGAGGGCGAGGAGCTGGCCGACGCGCCCCTCCCAGCGCACCTGGGGGTAGACGCGCACCGGCTCGGCCGGCAGCAGCTCGCGCTGCGCCCAGGCGAGCCCCCAGGGTCCGAGGACGCGGGCGGTGAGCGGCCCCGTGGCATGCTCTCCCCGCCGGCGCGGGACGAGGTCGTAGGTCCAGCGGACCTCCCCCGGACCCGGGATCACCGCCTCGCGGCGCAACGGTCCCGCGGCCAGGCCCGGATGCAGCCCCTCGCGCAACACCACCGTCACCGGCCGGCGGGCGCGGGTGGAGGCGCTCAACCTGACCTCCGTCGGGGACTCCTGCACCAGCAGGGGAGGCCAGCGCCGCGCGGCCTCCAGGGGGGTGCGGGCGGCGCGCCGGAGATCCACCAGGAAGGCGACCGCCACCAGCCCATCCAGGACGAGCGCGGCCCAGGCCAGGCGCTCGTCGAGGAAGGCGGCGACGAGGAGCAGGGTGGCGAGCCCCAGGATCAGGAAGGCGCGGGCGGCGGGCATGGCGCTCGGCTAGTGCGGCACGGGGACGGCCGCCGCGACCGTCTCCAGCACCCGGCGGGGGGTGAACCCCTCCAGCTCCGACTCGGGGGTGAGGATCACCCGGTGAGCCCAGCAGGGGACGACCAGCCGCTTGAGGTCGTCGGGGATCAGGAAGTCCCGCCCTTCGAGCAGGGCGGCGGCGCGTCCGGCCTCCAGCAGGGCCAAGGCGGCGCGCGGCGAGACGGGGAGGTCCACCTGCGGCGACTTGCGCACGCCGCCCGCGAGCTGGGCGAGATAGGCGAGGAGCTCCTCGGCCACGTGGACCCGCCGCGCCGCCCGGCGCAGCGCCGGCGCCTCCCCCGGCCCCAGCACCGGCGCGGGGAGCTCGCCGCCGAGGTCGACCAGCTCCCCGGCCACCGCCTTGCGATAGAGGTCGAGCTCGGCCTCCGGGGCGGGCAGGCCCATCTCGATCCGCGCCAGGAAGCGGTCGAGCTGCGCCTCGGGGAGGGGGTAGACCCCCTCGAACTCGATCGGGTTCTGGGTGGCGATGACGAAGAAGTCCGTGTCCAGCGCCAGCGTCGTGCCGTCGATCGTGACCTGGCGCTCCTGCATTGCCTCCAGCAGGGCGGCCTGGGTCTTCGGCGGCGTGCGGTTGATCTCGTCGGCCATCAGGATCTCGGTGAAGACCGGCCCGCGCAGCAGGCGGAAGGAGCCGGAGGGGGCATCGAAAATGTTGGTGCCGATGACGTCCGCCGGCATGAGGTCGGGGGTGAATTGCACGCGGGTGAAGCGCGCCCCCAGAACCGCGGCAAAG
>QHVW01000942.1 GCA_003223675.1 Acidobacteriota bacterium | reverse complement strand
CGCGGCTCAGTCCCGGCTATCCCGATCTGCTCGCCGCGTGGATCCTCTACCATACGACGTCCCGTTCCTCCGGCTGATCCACGGATCCTACGCGCGCCGCCTAACATAAGTCATGGCTCGGGGTTCTTGGATGATATCATGATCGGTCGGAGCTCATGAGATGGCCGCCGGCAAAATCTTTGTGTGTTACCGCCGCGAGGATTCGGCGGGGCACGCCGGACGTCTGTACGACCGGCTGAACCAGCGCTTTCCCGGCCGCGTCTTCATGGACGTGGCCGGCATCGACCTCGGCACCCGCTGGGCCGAGGTGATCGGGCAGACGCTCGGGGCCTGCGAGGTGGCCGTCATCCTGATCGGCCGGCGATGGCTCGAACGGGACCCCGCCGGCAACCGCCGCCTCGACGATCCCGAGGACTCGCTGCGCGCGGAGATCGCCACCGCGCTCCGCCTCAAGCTCAAGATCGTGCCGCTGCTCGTCGCCGGCGCCGCCGTGCCCGAGCGTCACGAGCTGCCGCCGGATGTGGCTCCCATCGTCGATTGGCAGGCGCTCCGGGTCGACGACGACGATTTCGATCACGATTCCTTGCGGCTGATCAAGGCCCTGGAATCGCAGTTGAAGGATCAGGGGACCGATCCGCGCCTCGACTCCGCCGACGCGAAACAGGCCGAGATCCGCCGGCTGCTGGAGAACGCCGAAGCGTGCATCGCCAGAGCCGACTGGGTGACGGCCGCTCAGATCCTGCAGTCCGTCCTGTCCCTGGACCGGCAGAACGCGGAGGCGGCGGCCCGTCTTCGTTTCGTCCAGCAACAATCGACGCGGACCTACAAGACGATACCGGCGCCGGCCCCCGCGAAGAGGAACGCCGGACGCTGGGCGGTGTGGGGCATCGGGGGCATCCTGGGCGGATTCGCGGCCGTCGTCGTGGTGATTGTGATCGTGCTGGTGGTGCTGGCGAACCGGGAGCCGGTCAACGGCATGCCGAATGCCGGCCTGGAGTCGTTCGCAGGGAATACGAGCTCGGGGCCGCCGTCCGATCCGAAGCAGGCCGTCTCGCCGGACCCCAAGCTCTCAGCGGCGCCTGCCACGCCATCCATGGCCGGCGAGTACGTGTTGACCTCCTTCACCAATCAGGGACAGCCGTTCCCCATGAGCGGCGCGATGCGCCTGATCCCGATCAGCGACGGCCGTTTCAAGTTCGAGACCCTGCTGACGAACCACGTTAACAATGTCACGTCTCAATATCGTGGCTTCTTCGAAAAGCAGGGGGACAACTGGACGATAATGACCGTGCAGACCAACGACCCGGTGGTGGTTCCAGGACAACCCGTGCCGACCCAGATCCAGTTCGACGGCTCGACGCTCAGGGCGCAGAACGCGTACTGGCAGGCCGCTGTCTGGCAGAAGCAGTAGGGGGCCCCGGCAGCTCGTAGAGGCGGGCGATCTCGTCCCTTGTGGATCTGACGGCCGCCGCCAGGACCACGAGGCCCTCCACCAGGGCATGGAATGCGCTGGATGAGCTCCTCGGTGAGTTCGGTCCCCCGCGCCGCCCACTCCTCGACGCGAGCAGAGCCTTCCAGTAGCTCCGGGCCTCGCTGACGTCCCTCTCGCGGCCGTGGAGCGGGACCTTGCGGCCGGCGAGGATCCGCTCGGCCTCAGCCAGGGTCAGCCAGATCCCCTCGATCCGGGTGCCGGCGTCAGCGTGTAGCGCGGCTGCCAGGGAATCACGGGGATCTCTCTCATCGGCTATACTCTGTCAGACCTCGCCCGGAGGATGAGCGCCGTCACCGAGTCGGGCCCAGGAGACCTTTACGATATCCTGCCCGGCGGCGCTTTCGCCCGCCATCCGACCGGAGCAGCCCGTCAGATCTGAAAGGAGCCAAATTGGCCGGACCCAAGTATCAATACGAGAAGCGCCAGAAGGACCTCGCCAAGAAGAAGAAGCAGGAAGAGAAGCGTCAACGCAAGACTGCCAAGAAGGAGACCGGTGCCCAGGAGGAGGGGCAGGCTCCACCTCAGGGAGACGGAGAGAGCGCCTCCTGACCGGCGGCGGGCTCCAGCGGCCCGCCCTGAAACTTCCTCTCGGGGAGATGAGGTCCCGGAGGTCACCGGCCGTCTCCCAAGTGGCGGAAGGGAGGCGTTGGTCTCTCCCATTCTCCATACTTTGTCAGGCCTGCGCCGGAGGATGCTGCAGAGCCCAGGCAAGGAGATCTCCGCATGTACACGATCTACAAGCTGCGCGCTGACAAGCTCGATCAGCGCTTTCTCGACACGCTCAAGCACCAGTTCCAGGATCGCGAGATCGAGATCGTTGTTACTGAAGCTGCCGAAGCGGCAGAGGACGAGACAGCCTATCTTCTGCGCTCTCCCGCCAACCGCGAGCGGTTGCTGAAGGCGATCGCGAACGTAGAGTAAAGATCCCTTTTCTCACCCCTACCATGGCCCCCTACTTTGCCATGCCTGGGGAGCAGGGACGACAGGCAGCAGTCCTGCCATCCCTGCGTCCTGCTTCAGGCTCTGGCGAGGTCTAGGTCGCGCAA
This sequence comes from Acidobacteriota bacterium, assembly GCA_003223675.1. Classification (GTDB taxonomy): domain Bacteria; phylum Acidobacteriota; class Thermoanaerobaculia; order Multivoradales; family UBA5704; genus DATARR01. Next base: position 4,978 of record QHVW01000942.1, on the reverse strand, counting down.
GCCGCGGCCGCGCACCGATACTCGGTGCAGTAGTTGCCGACCCCGTCGGTGCATTGCCGGTATTGGTGGGCGTAGAACCCACAGCAGTCACCGACGGGGAACCAGTCGGAGCAGTACTGCAGGCATCCCGAGGCGAAAGCCGGGCGGGTTTGAATGGATACCATGGCCAGGAGGGTCATCAAGATGGCGACGCCGAGCAGAGTGACGCGGCGATTGGAGAAGGCGGAAAGCTGGATCGGTTTGCTCATCGTGGATCTCCTTTGCAGTCAGGCGTGGAAGTGTGGAGGGCTAGACCGCGCAAGGGCTTTGGGTCGAGCACATGTACTCGTCACAGTAATTGCCGACCCCATCGGTGCACTGGCGGTGCAACCGGGTAAAAGTGCGCCCCGAGGCGAAACAGCAGTCGCCATTGGGTGCCCAGTCGTCGCAGAAGGCCAGGCATCCCGACGATGCATAGGCCGGCCGGACGTGGGTGGATACCATGGCCAGGAGGATCATCAGGACCGTGAGAGCGAGCAGGGTGAAGCGGCGATTGGGTGTTCTCATCGTTGATCTCCTTTGCGGTCGGGGAAGGACGGCACCAGGCATGCTCGAACGCATGCTGCCGAAGGTGCGATCCTTCGCACCATCTTCTCTGCTAAGAAAAGTATGCAGGGTCCGCGCCCGGGATCCCCCGAGTGTCAGTGCGAGCCGCCGCCTCCGATAATCGCCACGATGCTCTGGCCGTAGGTGTTCAGGAACGACCGCAAGGCGACCCGGATCGCCCCCTTCCCCCCTCGGCTATACTTGTCAGGTTCGGCGGCGGCCCCGGCCCCCGCCTGCCCATCCGCTGAAAGGAGCCGCCCCCATGGCCGTGAAGGACCAGGAACCGACGCTGTTGACCGAGAAGGCCGCCGACGTGGCCGATCGGTCCGTCTATAAGGAAGAGGCCCTCGAGACCATGGCCGAGGCGCGGCAGCGCTGGGAGAAGGCCAGCGCCAGGGCGGAGGCCCAGGTCCCGTTCTGGAAGCAGGACTTCACCACCGTCTCCGGCATGGAGGTGCCCCACCTGGTCACCCCCGAGCAGACGGCGGACGTCGACCCCATCCGGACGATCGGCATCCCCGGCGAGTACCCCTACACCCGGGGAATCCACCCGACGGGCTATCGCGGCAAGCTCTGGACGATGCGCCAGTTCGCGGGCTTCGGCACCGCGGCGGACACCAACGCGCGATTCAAGTACCTGCTCTCCCAGGGGCAGACCGGCCTCTCCGTCGCCTTCCACCTGCCCACCCTCTACGGCTACGACTCGGACCACCCGATGTCTTTCGGCGAGGTGGGGAAGTGCGGCGTCACGGTGGACACCCTGGCGGACATGGAGGTGCTCTTCGAGGGGATTCCGCTGGGCGAGGTGACCACCTCGATGACCATCAACTCGACGGCGCCGATCCTCTTCGCCATGTACCTGGCGGTGGCCGAGAAGCAGGGGGTGGACATCCAGCGGCAGGTCTCGGGCACGCTCCAGAACGACATCCTCAAGGAGTACATCGCGCAGAAGGAGTACATCTACCCGCCGCGCCCCTCGATGCGGCTGATCACCGACCAGTTCGCCTTCGCGGGCCGGCACGTGCCGCGATGGAACACGATCTCGATCTCCGGCTACCACATCCGCGAGGCGGGCTCGACGGCGCTCCAGGAGCTGGCGTTCACCCTGCGCGACGGCATGGAGTACGTGCAGTACGGCATCGACGCCGGGCTGGACGTGGACGAGTTCGCGCCGCGGCTCTCCTTCTTCTTCAACAGCCACAACGACTTCTTCGAGGAGATCGCGAAGTTCCGCGCCGCCCGGCAGATCTGGGCCACGGTGATGCGCGAGCGCTACGGCGCCAAGAGCCCGCGCTCCTGGATGTGCCGCTTCCACACCCAGACGGCCGGCTGCTCGCTCACCGCCCAGCAGCCGTACAACAACGTGGTGCGCACCACCATCCAGGCGCTGGCCGCGGTGCTCGGCGGCACGCAGTCGCTGCACACCAACTCGCTCGACGAGACGCTCGCCCTGCCGACCGAGGAGAACGCCCGCATCGCCCTCCGGACGCAGCAGATCCTCGCCCACGAGTCGGGGGTGGTGAGCTCGGTCGATCCGCTGGGCGGCAGCTATTTCGTCGAGGAGATGACCCGCCGGATGGTGGACGGCGCCTTCGACTATTTCCGGCGGATCGACGATCTCGGCGGCATGGTGGAGGCGATCGAGGCCGGCTTCCCGCAGCGGGAGATCATGGACGCCGCCTTCGCCTACCAGCGGGCGTTCGAGGAGAAGGAGAAGCTGATCGTGGGCGTCAACGCCTACCAGCTCGAGGACGAGCCGCCGATCGACATCCTCTACATCGGCGACGACCTCGCCGAGAAGCAGGTCGCCTTCCTGAGCAGCGTCAAGGATCAGCGGGACCCCGGGTCGGTCGCGCGGACGCTGGACGCCCTGAAGCGGGGGGCCGCGGGCAGCGAGAACACCATGCCGCTGATCCTCGACTGCGTGAAGGCCTACTGCACGGTGGGGGAGGTCAGCGACGCCCTGCGCGACGTCTTCGGCACCTACGAAGAGCCGGCGGTCTTCTGATGGCTTCCGCGACCGTAGTGAGGGACCTGCTCCTCTACATGCTCTGGGCCGACCGCCTGATGCTCAAGGCGGTCCGCGAGGTGAGCCCGGAGGATCTGACGCGGGACGCCGGAATCAGCTTCGGCTCGCTGCTCGGCACCATGGTCCACATGCTGGGCTCGCAACGGCTCTGGCTCTCCCGGTTCTCGGGCAGCCCCATCGAGCGCCGCCCGGAGCTGGCGGACTTCCCGGACCTGCCCTCCTGGATTCACGGCTGGGAGGAGACCGCGGCCGGCATCGAGGCGTTCCTCGCCTCGCTGACCGCGGAGCAGCTCGCAACCGGGATCACCTGGGTGGACACCGAGGGCCCGGTCCACACCCGGCCGCTCTGGCAGCCGGTCTGCCACATGGTCAACCACGCGACCTACCACCGCGGGCAGGTGGTCTCGCTGCTGCGCCAGCTAGGATACGAGCCGCCGCAGACGGACATGATCCGGTACTTCCTGAGGTAGGCGTCCCTTCGGGGCAGGCCCCCTCTGCTACAATCCCGCCCCATGAGTGAGAGAAGGCTGCGCATTCTGATCGCCAAGCCGGGCTTGGACGGGCACGACCGCGGTGCCAAGGTGGTGGCGCGGGCGTTGCGCGACGCGGGGTATGAGGTGATCTACACCGGCCTGCGGCAGACCCCGCAGCAGATCGCCGCGGCGGCTGTCCAGGAGGACGTGGACGCGGTGGGGCTGTCGATCCTCTCCGGGGCTCACAACGCGCTGCTGCCCGAGGTGACCCGGCTGCTCAGGGAGCAGGGGGCCGAGGACATCCTGGTGTTCGCCGGGGGGATCATCCCCGAGCAGGACATCCCCGGGCTCAAGAGCGCCGGCATCGACGAGATATTCCTGCCCGGCACGTCGACGAAGGCGATCGTCGGGTACCTGCAAGAGCGTTTCGCCGCCGTCGCGGCTTCCTAAACCCGCGCCGCGGTGCTACGGTAAAGGTTCAGGGAGGAGCCATGAAGAGAAGGATCCTGCTGGCGGACGACAGCGTCACCATCCAGAAGGTCATCGAGCTGACGTTCATGGACGAGGACTACGAGGTCCGCGCCGTCAGCAACGGCGACGACGCGGTGAAGCTTCTGCCGGAGATGAAGCCGGAATTCGTGATCGCCGACGTCCACATGCCGGGGGCCAACGGCTATGAGGTCTGCCGGCGGTCGAAGGAGCTGCGCGCGGACGTGCCGGTGCTGCTGCTGGTGGGCACTTTCGAGCCGTTCGACGAGGCCCAGGCCCGCGCCGCCGGGGCGGATTCGCACCTGAAGAAGCCGTTCGACTCGCAGGAGCTGCTGCAGCGGGTCGAGGAGCTGCTCGCCGCGAAACCCGCCGCCGCGCCGGCCGCGGCCGCCGGTCCCACGCCCACCGGCGTGGCGGACTGGGCGGCGCAAGCCCCGCCCGCGCCCGTGCCGCTGGCGGACTGGAAGGCGGAGCCCGCGCCGCCGCCGGCCGCTCCCGCGGTGCCGGACTGGATGGCCCAGCCCGCGGTGCCGTCCTTCGGCGCCGACACGTCCCCGGGGTTGGGAACGGAGTCGATCCCGCAATTTGCGGAGGAGCCGTCGTGGGGGAGCTTCGAGCTGGAGCCGGAGCCTGCCTCCTCGCCGTTCGCCGTGCCGCCTCCGGCGCCGGCGGCCCCGGAGGCGTTCGACCGCGAGCCGTCGTTCACGCTGGAGCCCGATCCCGGCTATCGGGCCGAGGCGGAGCCGGTCTTCTCCCTGGAGCAGAGCGAGCCGTCCTTCGAGATCCGGGAGGACGTCTTCGGCGCGCCCAGCGAGCTCTCGTTCGACGAGGCGCCGCAGGACCGCTACATCCTCGAGGAGCCTGGGCCCGTCGCCAACGAATTCAACTGGGCTCCGGAGCCCGAGCCCGCGCCGCAGGCGGAGCCGCTCCGGTTCGCGGAAGAGCCGGCCGCCGCGGCGGCGCCCGCCTGGGACGTGCCCGAGCCGGAGCCGGTCTACCCGCCCGCTCCCGGCCAGCCCGCCTACGAGCCCACCCCGGCGCACGCCAGTCACCCCGGGAATGGCAACGGGCGGCTCTCGGACGAGGACGTGGACCGCATCGCCCGCCGGGTGGTGGAGCTGCTGGGCGACCGCGCGGTGCGGGACGTGGCCTGGGAGGTGATCCCGGACATGGCGGAGGTGATCATCCGCGACCGGCTGCGCGAGCTGGAGTCCCAGGTCGAGTAGCACAGCCTTCGGCAGGGCCGGAGGCGGACAGGGAGCGGTGGCATCACCGCTCCCTTCTGTTTGATGGAGCGATTTTCGGGAAAGAAAGAGACGAGACACGAGGATGGAGGTGGGCCGTGAGCGGCACCAGCACGGAGACGACGATCGATTCGCTCCCCGCGGGGGAGATGGACAAG
>QHVW01000941.1 GCA_003223675.1 Acidobacteriota bacterium | reverse complement strand
CTCCAGGCCTCGAGCAATTGGCGCCCGTCGTCCGACTCCAACCATTCCTGTGGGGTCACCAGGACGCCCGCGCCCTCGAGCTCTCGGGTGGCCCAGCGCGCCTGGATTCCGGCCAGCTCCGACCACGTCGGAAGGCTCGGGGCCCGCGTCGGCTCGCCACGGAGGACGGTGATGCTCGGTTTCGGCCCGAGCGCCTTGGCTGGACGCCAGGCCGGGCGCCGGTCGAGCTCCGCGGCGAGCGTCACCCAGTCGAGCCCTGGCACCTCGCCCGGTTGGGGGCCGTCGAAGCCAAAGCAGATCTTGTCCGACAGCCGCCCGCGATTCCACTGGCGGTTGAAGAGCGGCGAACGCCGGCCCCAGGCCATCTCGCCGCAGCCGAGGATAAGGATCTTGCTCATGCTATTGCGGCTGCCAGACGCTCAAGGCTCCAATGTCGCTCCCGCTCGCCACCGTCCGGCCATCGCCGGAAAAGGCGATCGCGGTCGTCGCCTGTGGGGTCCACGGCAAGGAGGTTTTCGCGCCAGACCGGGTGTCCCAAAGCGTCATCGCGGTTGCCGATGCGCTGACCAGAATGCCGGTCTCTTCCGAAAAGAGCTGCGCCAGCACCGGCCGCTCGCCCGGTGGCTTCTCCATCTCCTTCGGCCGATCCCAGGTCCCCTGATCCAGCCGCTCCCACAGGCGAGCTGATCCGTCGTCGAAGCCGGCCGCGACGCGCTCTCCGTCCCTCGACACCACGAGGGAAGAAACCTCCCGATCCCCGAACCCTCCGAGCTTGACCGGCGGACCGTCTACTGTGACCGTTTGGAGCTTTCGCCCGTCTTTGCCGTCGCGCACGAGCCACTCTTTGATGACCTTTCGGAGCAACACTCTGCTGGCTTCGCGGCCGCCCGCGAGCCAGTTCCCGTCCGGCGAGAAGGCGAGCGCGTGCACGGGACGGTCGTGCTCCAGGATGCGAACTGGCTCTTCGACAACCTCGCCCTTCTCCGCCTTGCCCTGTGCATCCCACAGGTACACTGTACCGTCGCTCCCTCCTGCCGCGAGCACCGCTCCGTCCGGAGAAAAGGCCAGGCACAGCACGTCGCCGGCGTCGGGATGGCCTTTTTCGCCCAGGACTCGGAGCTGATTCCCTGTCGCCACGTCCCACAGCACCACCCGAAGACCTTTTCCTCCGCTCGCCAGTATCTTGCCATTTGCGGAGAAGGCCAGGGTGTGCACCGGGCTGCCGTGCTGGAGTGAGTGATCCACGTTGAGCTTGCCGACTCCAGTAGCGGTGACCTTGACGATAGTATCCCTGTCACTGCCGAGCGCCACCGCGCCGCCGTCCGGAGACAAGGCCATGGCCGCGACGCGCGCGACGCCGGCAGAGGAGTTGGACGGCGGGTTGAAAGCGGTGCTTTCGAACACCGCGCGCGGCGGCGTGAGGATCATCAAACACAGGAGACCCATGCCGCCCAGACCCAAGGCGGAGTTGCATGGGCCTGGGCTCTTGCGGGCCATCCGCCGGGCAAGCCAGAGACCGAAGCCTCCCGCACCGAGCGCCGCGATCAGCATCACGAGCCCCACACGCCCCAGCCACGGGCTTCCAGAGTCATCGAAGCGTCGGACCACCGCCAGGATGGCGCCGCACAGGCCGAACATCAGCGCGGAGCCTGCCAGCAGATGCAAGAGCCACGGTTCCGGCTCCTGCTCGATCTGGACCTCATGGATGTATTTTGGCACGTGACTTTCCCAGACCCAACGGATGAAACCACCCTGGCTGAGGACAAAGATGACGTTCGACGCGATCAACTGAAAGCTGATCGCACCGCCGGCAAAGGCTTCTATTCTTTCATCACTGTTGCCACCTTGATCGAAATAAGAGGGGAGTAGATAAAGCAGCAGGAAGGAGAGCCCAACCACCACCGGCAGATCGGCCATCAGCAAGCCTTCGAGGAAGCTACCCCGTTGCCGCTTGTGCTCAAGCTCCCTGAACAGCCAGAAGTCGACAAACATGAACAACAGGGCACCCACGATGACCCAGAAGACATGATACACCGCCGGCCTGAACTCCAAGATGTAGTAGGCCGCCAGCATGTTGGGAATGGTGGCACCGATAAAGATCACCAAGCACATGGCCTTGATGATCGATGTTCCATTCGGCAGGGGAAAGCGCACAAAGTAATAGATCCCGAAAAGGATGGACCAGATGACGGCGCCGATTTCCCAACTGCGCCACTGGCCTGTACAATGCATGGCCTGTGTAGGTGCCACGATATGCCACCATCTGACACTCGCCGAGCTCAAAGGAGCGTCGATACAGAAACAGAAACCGAAGAACCCGATGATAATTATGCTTATAACGACCATCGCCCACCACCACCCGTCCAGGTCTAACTTGGGATGAACAGGGGCTGCGGCTCTACCCGTCGCGTCTGCAAACCCGGCGTTCGTCATTCCTGCCTACCTCCGGCGGCTCGTAAAAATGGCATCGATCTATCCTGTTACTCCTGCCACAGGCTGAGCATTGAGGCTTTCGGAAGCGCTGCACCCCGGGGAGTCACGCCGCCTTGCCTCGCACTCCACCCGGCTCCAACTCGTCTCGCACCGGTAGCGGAAACGAACGTTCACGACATCGCCTCCCTGGACCTCCAGGTCCTCTTGGAGCGGCACTATGACCGGCGGCATCAAGCTGTCCGAGGAGCGAAAGGAGATGCCGTCGAAGACCTGCAAAGGGGAGGTCAGTCGCAAGCCATTGACCACCCCGTCGCGTGTCGCCACGATGTCAACGTCCTGATCGATCATGAGCTCGTTGATCACGCTGAAGTCGATCTGCCGAAAGAGCGTGGGAGCGGAGAGGACCTGCGGCTTCCGGATGCCGGTGAAACCGAAGTAGTGGGTCCGCAGCTCCACCAGATCCTCGAAACGGTATTGCGAGCGGACCAGCTCCACGCAATTGAAGGCGCCCCCGGGGATGCGGACCGCCGATTCCTCGGCCAGGTGGCGATTGATATAGTTGAGGACCGAGATCTGGGGCTCCGTGACCTGCCAGGTGCTGAGGTGCTCGGCGATGGTCACCTCCACCCGCTCGCCGTCGAGGTCGTCCAGAGTCAGGTCGCGGGTGTCGCGCTCGATTACGCGCACGACCGATCCATAGCCGGAAGCCTCCACGTTCCGCCGCAGGAAGCGCACCATCGCCGGATCTCGCTCGACGGCGTAGACGGCCCGCGCTCCGGCCTTGGCGGCGAGGAGGCTCAGCACGCCCGAGCCGGCGCCGCTTTCGAGCACACGCTTGTCTCTGGCGACGAGGCGGATGGCGCGCCGCAGGGGGGCGAGCCGGCGCCGGTCCGCCAGCATCTCATAGTGGTACGGCAGGCCGAGGGCGCCACTGCCATCCGGATTGTTGTAGGCGATCCTGGAGGTCATTCCGCCCTCCCCCCGGGGGTCTGCAGGAGTTGCAGCACCCTGGTCAGCCGTTCGATCTCGCTGTGACACTTCTTGATGGCCTGTTGCTGTCCCTCCTTCACATCATCAATAGCTTTTTTCCTCTCCCGGATCTGTTCCTCGAGATTTTCGATCTCGGACTCCATGGAGGAGGTGAACTCGGCGAGTTTTTCCGGTATCGCTTTGGCTTCCGCGCTCAAGATGTCGATCTTGCGCCGTGCGTCTTCCATTGCGGCCTCCGGGGGCACGCCGAGCGTTGCGCCCTTGGCCCGCAGCAGCTCCTTGAAGACTTGGCGCTGCGTTTCCGGGGAGAGCTCCTTGGGGAGCGAGCCAAGGATCTCGAGCGCCTGTTCCGCGGTCAGGGCCGCCGGCGGGATTCCCCCTTTTTGATAGAGGTCGGCGAAGTCGAAATCCGCAAGCTGCGGCGCGGCAGGGGAGGGCGAGGCAGCACCGGCCGGCGGCACTGGCGGAGCATCCGGCACAGAGGTCGGCCTCGGCTCTGGCCTGTCGTCGTCGAACACCACGAATTTTTTCAGCACGTCACTGAAGCTCATCGCTCGCACCTCCCGGCAGCGCAGACGGAACAACCTTGGGCTCTTCTCCTTGGCGGCGCTTCTGGAGGAGCTGCCGCAGCATCTCCGCGCATTGGACGAACTCCGGCTTGTGCACGATCCCGGGCGGCCTCTCCGGTCCGAAGGGCACGGTCATGTCGCGAAGGATGCGGGCCGGCCGCGGGGAGAAGACGATGACGCGGTCCGCGAGGAGGAGAGCCTCGGTGATGTCATGGGTGACGAAGATGATCGTGTTCTTCTCCTCTTCCCAAAGCTGGATCAGCATCTGTTGCATGTCCGCTCGGGTCTGCGCGTCGAGCGCGCCGAACGGCTCGTCCATCAGCACGATCGGCCGCCTCATCGCCAGGGTGCGCGCGATGGCGACCCGCTGCTGCATCCCCCCCGACAACTCGTCCGGATAGGCATCCGCGAAGTCCGCGAGGTCCACCTTGCTCAGGTACTCACGGGCGGTATCCTCGCGTTCCTTCCTGGGCTTGCCCTGCAGGCGGAGACCGAATTCCACGTTCTTCAATACCGTGTGCCACGGGAAGCAGGTGTAGGCCTGCGGGGCCTTTCACTTTTTTGTCGAACACCAGGATCTCGCCTTTATCAGCGAGCGTCAGGCCGGCGATCAGGCTGAGGATGGTGCTCTTGCCGCAGCCCGAAGGGCCGAGCAATACGACGAAATCGCCAAGGGCCTTCTCCTCCTCCGGTCCCTTGGCCTCGATGGTGAGCGACAGGTCCTCGAGTACCCTCACCGGGGTGCCGTTCCGGGTGGCGGGAAAGCTCTTGTCGACGTTTCGCAGCTCGATGACAGTCCTCATTCGGGATCACCAATCCAGGTAGTGGCGGCGAAACATCTGCAGCCCGTAGTCGGTGAGCGTCGAGATCGCTGCGATGACGATGAGCATGCCGAAGACTTTGCCCGGGTCCTGGGTGCGGCTGCCGAGCTGGAGCAGATACCCGAGCCCCAGCTCGTTCTCGCTGCTGCTGATGAACTCGGCCAGGACGATGTAGGTCCACATGATGCCGTTGCAGACGATGATCGCCTCCCAGATGCGTGGGAGAGCCCACGGTAATAGAACGCGACGAATCAACTGCCAACGGCTCGCTCCCAGGTCGAGGGCGACCCGGACGTAGGCTTCCGGCACCCGGGCGACGGCGTCCCGCACCAGGATGATCATGAAGAAGATCGCCCCTAGGAAGAGGAAGACGATCTTCCCCTGCTCGCCGAGGCCGAACCAGAGCACGACGACGCCGGTGATGGCGGTGGTGGGGACGCTCTTGGCACCGCTCACGATCCGCTGCAGCAGGGCGTTGAGCGGCTGGAACGTCCCCATGAGGACGCCGACCGGCACCCCCACGAGGATCACCAGGCCGAGGGCCTTCGACACCCGCAGGAAGCTGCGCCCGATGGAAGGCCAAAGCCAACCTCGCTGGTCGTATTCGACCAACCCTTCCCAGATCCCCGTCGGCGTCGGCAGGAAGATCTTGCGCACGAAGCCGCCGTAGGTCAGGCCGCACCAGAGCGCGAACAACAGCCCCAATCCGGCGACCCCCAAGAGGAGGTCAGCCCGGCGGGTGAGGTGGCCGCGAACGGATGCCTTCATCCCTGCTCCTCGACCTAGCGGGCAACGACGTTGATGTCGGTCCGCCGGTTCTTTGCCTTGCCTTCGGCGGTGTCGTTCGAAGCTACGGGATGGTCGGGGCCGTTGCCGACGGCGACGAACTGGTTGGCGGGCAGGTGATGGCGGCTCACCAGGTAGTCGATCACGGCCTGCGCCCGGCGCTGGCTGAGCTTGCGGTTCGCATCGGCATTGCCGGTATTGTCGGTGTTCCCTTCCACCCGGATGTAGGCGCCGGAGAAGGTCTTGGACAGCAGGGCGACCTGCTCGTCGATCACCCGTTGGGCAGCAGAGTTGAGAACGGCGCTGCTGCTCGCGAAGTTGACGGTGATCGGCTTGACCACGATCGGTGCCTTGGTCGCAACCTCCGCCGAAGGCTTTTGAGCCGTATCAAGAATCCGCTCGACAGGGGTCTTCTTGTAGATCTCCCTAAGGAATTGATCGTCCTTCGCCACTGCCGGAGTGACCGTCGCCGTGATGTAGCCGCGCCGGACCCAGCTCTGGCCGGCCTGGCTGAAGATCCGATCGAACAGCGGCTGTTGATCCTTGTCGTCCAGGTTGAACATCTCCGCGTTGTCCGCCAGGTCGGCCCACTTGACCGTCGCCAGGTTCTTTTTCGTCTCGTCGGCGCCGAGGCTCTTGTAGAGAGGCTCGTTCTCCATCAGCAGCCGGACCACGGTGTCCGGCTCGCGATTCGCCTTCTCTGTCCCCTCGACGACCCAGCCCTCGACGAACGCGCGGATGACGTCCGGGTGGGCACGGATGAAGTCCTCCCGCGCCACCATGAGGTCGGCGATCAGCTTGCGGGCCTCTTTGCTCGAGACGAGGATGTGAGAGTTGGACCGCTTCTGCAGGGCTTCCTGGACGTCGGGCTCCCAGACCACTGCCGCGTCGACCTTGTTGGCGACGAAATCAGCGCGGGCGTCCGGCGAGGCGTTCTTGCCGACCAGTCCCTTGACGATCTCGCTCTGCTTGCTCTCGTCGAGGCTCGAGTTCTGGAGACTGTATTCCAACAGCCAGTGCGAGGGGGTGAACAAGGCGAGCGAAATCTTCTTCTGGTAGAGGTCCTCGATCCGCTTGATGCTGTTGTCGGCCACGATCGCGTCACCGCCGCGCGACCAGTCGACCTGCATGATGGCCTTGGCCGTGACGTCGTTTTTGAGGAATCCCGGTAGCTCGTTGGCCCAGAAGTCGACGGTCGACCAGACCACGTCGACGCCGTCCTTCCCACCCCGCGCGAACGCCTTCGCCCGGGCGTCGACGTCCTCCATCAGCATGAATTCGACGCACAGGTTGTGATTCCGGTAATAGATGGAATCCTGGTTTGGCTTGAACCCGTTGTTGGCGACGATACCGCCGGCATAGCCGGGCCAGGTCACGATGCCGACGCGCAAGGGGCGGCCGAGGATACCCGTGCAGGAGGAATCGGAGGAAGCGGTGGTGGGGGCGGCGGGCGCTCCGGGGGACGGTGCAGCCTCGGTAGCCGGGCGCCGGCTCTTCTGCCACCAGACGGCGCCGCCGATCAACGCGACGATGACGGCTATCGTCACCCAACCCAGCCAAGTGAATCGCATGACAACCTCCTCTTGTTGAGAATCAACGTCTCCCGGATTCCGGCCTCACTCCCGCAGATCTTCCCGCTGAGCGGAGCGCTCATCCGGGAATGAGGACCGCGAAAATATCGATGGAGATCTATGATTCGTTAATGATTCTATCAAGAAAGCCTTGTTTCCGCAACCCTTCTGTGGCCTCGAATCCACCTCTTACTTTCCGCAGAGATAGTCATATATTCATAGAGACCCCAGCGAGCAAAATTGTTGAGTGGCGGGCCGAGAGCCGGAGCTTCATGGGGTCTTGTCGGCTCCCAGCGGGATGACGCTCACGTCGGTGCGCCGGTTCTTCGCACGGCCCTCGGTGGTGTCATTGGGCGCCACGGGTTTGCGGGGTCCATTGCCCACGACGACAAACTGGTTGGCGGGCAGGTGATGACGAGTCACCAGATAGTCGACCACGGCCTGCGCCCGGCGGCGGCTGAGCTCAATGTTGTGGTCGGGGTCACCCCGGTCATCGGTATTGCCTTCCACGCGGATGTGGTCACCCGAAAAAACGGTCGGCTGCAAGGCGACGTCGTCGATAACCTGCCGGGCAGCCGCGTCGAGGGCGGCGCTGTTGGGGCCAAAACTGACCGTGATCGCGCGCTCCACGAGCGGCGCCTGGGTCTCGGCGCCGGGGTTGGGCTTTGGGAACACGTCCGGGATCCGTTCGGCGGGGTAATGCTTGTAGAGCTCGCGCAGGAAGTGGTCGTCCCTGGCCGCGGCCGGGGTTGCCGGCGACGTGATGTAGCCGCGGGCGAGCCAGCTTTTTGCCGCCTGGTTGAAGAGCCGGTCGAACAATGGCTCCTGGTCCTTGCCGTCGAGGTTGAACATCTCCGCGTTGTCCGCCATGTCGGCCCACTTGACCGTCGCCAGATTCCGTTGCGTCACGTCGGGGCCCAGATCGCGGTAGAGGGCCTCGTTCTCCATCAGCAACTGGGCCACCCGACCCGGATTCCGGTTCGCTTCGACCGTACCGTCCACGATCCAGCCTTCGACGAAGGCCTTGATGACGTCGGAGTTCTCGCGGATGAAGTCCTCCCGCGCCACCATGAGGTCGGCGATCAGCTTGCGGGCGTCCCGGGTAGAGACCAGGACATGGGAATTGGGGCGCTTGGCAAGCGCTTCCGCAACGTCGGGCTCCCAGACCACCGCCGCGTCCACCTTCTCCGCTACGAAATCGGCGCGCGCGTCCGGCGAGGCGCCCTTGCCCATCAGCCCGCGGACAATCTCGGTACGCTGGGTCTCGTCGAGCTGCGAGCTCTGAAGGTTGTATTCCAACAGCCAGTGCGAGGGGGTGAACAGGGCGAGCGAGATCTTCTTCTGGTAGAGGTCCTCGATCCGCTTGATGCTGTTGTCGGCCACGATCGCGTCGCCGCCGCGCGACCAGTCGACCTGCATGATGGCCCTGGCCTTGACGTCGTTCTTGAGGAAGCCCGGCAGCTCGTTGGCCCAGAAGTCGACGGTCGACCAGACGATGTCAACGCCGTCCTTCCCACCCCGGGCGAAGGCCTTCGACCGGGCGTCGACATCCTCCATCAGCATGAATTCGACGCACAGCTTGTGCTTCCGGAAGTAGATCGAGTCCGTGTTCGGCTTGAATCCGTTGTTGGCTACGATACCGCCCGCATAGCCAGGCCAGGTGACGATGCCGACACGCAGCGGACGTCCCAGGAGGCCGCCGGCGCAGGGCCCCGGCTGCGGGTCGTCCTGGTGCGGGGTATCCGGGCCCACAGGCGAGGGGCCCTTCCCCTGCTGGTGGCGCGCGTACCAGCCCCAGGCACCAAGGGTGGCCACAACGCCAAAACCCAGGATGCCTGCGAGCAGGCGCTTACCTGACGGCGTCAAGTGCATACCCATCGTCCTCCGGGTCTAACGTCGAAGATCGGCCCTCGTCGTCGCCTCCGCCGCAACGGATCAGAGTCCCATCGTATTGATGGTGAACTATATCTCGCTTAGACTTTAAAGATACCAAAGACGGTGTCTCCTGGCAACCAGTAACGCGACGGATGCGTCAACAACGGGCCAAGCTTCCCAGCGATAGAGACACCGGGCGGGCAGGCTTGTTGAGCCGGGCGGCTCGCGCGTCCCCGAAACCGCGTGCTACGATCCCACGCCGTACTCGAGACCCCATGAGGAGGCCATGACAGCCAAGCTCCGACGCACCGCTTTCGGCGCCCTCGCGCTTCTCCTCGGTTTCGCCCCCCTCGCCTGCGTCAGCTACTCCACCCCAGCTCCCCAGCCCCCTCCCGCTCCCAAGCAGGAGGAGACGAAGAAGAAGGAGGAGAAGCCGGCGCGGCCCCAGCCCACGGGGCCGGCGAACGAGGTCGAAACCAGGAAAGCCGGCGAGGCCGCCTACTCCGCCAGCTACCAGCCCCTCCCCTCCCAGCCCGTCCTGATCACCAACGCCACCGTCCTCACCGCCACCGGCGAGCGCATCGAGCGCGGGTCGGTGCTGATGCGCGACGGCAAGATCGCCGCCGTGGGCGCGTCCGTGCAGGCTCCGGCGGACGCCACGGTGGTGGACGGCACCGGCAAGTGGGTCACGCCGGGGATCATCGACGCCCACTCGCACCTGGGCGTCTACCCCTCGCCCGGCGACGAGGCCAACGCCGACGGCAACGAGGCCACCGATCCGGACACCGCGCAGGTCTGGGCCGAGCACTCCGTCTGGCCCCAGGACCCGCAGTTTCCCCTCGCCCTCGCCACCGGCGGCGTGACCGCCATGCAGATCCTCCCCGGCTCGGCCAACCTGTTCGGCGGCCGCAGCGTGACGGTGAAGAACGTCCCCTCCCGCGGCGTCTACGGGATGAAGTTCCCCGGCGCCCCTTACGGGCTCAAGATGGCCTGCGGCGAGAACCCCAAGCGGGTCTACGGCAGCAAGGGGCGCGCCCCCTCCACCCGCATGGGCAACGTCGCCGGCTACCGCGCGGCCTGGATCAAGGCCAGGAAGTACCGCGACGACTGGGCCGAATATGATCGCAAGCGCAAGGCCGGCGACGACGCCAGGGCTCCCGAGCGCGATCTCCAGCTCGAGACGCTGGCCGGCGTGCTCGACGGTGACATCCTCGTCCAGAATCATTGCTATCGCGCCGACGAGATGCTCACCATGATCGACATCGCCAAGGAATTCGGCTACAAGATCACCGCCTTCCACCACGCCGTCGAGGCCTACAAGATCGCCGACGTGCTGGCGGCCAACGACATCTGCTCCGACGTCTGGGCCGACTGGTGGGGCTTCAAGCTCGAGGCCTTCGACGGCATCCGCGAGAACGCCGCGCTGCTGCAGAAAGCCGGCGCCTGCGTGGTGATCCATTCCGATTCCGCCGTCGGCACCCAGCGGCTCAACCAGGAGGCGGCCAAGGCCATGGCGGCCGGCAACCGCATGGGCATGCACCTGCGCGAGGAGGACGCCATCCGCTGGCTGACGATCAATCCCGCGAAGTCGATCGGCGTCGACAAGCAGACCGGCTCGCTGGAGCCGGGCAAGATGGCCGACGTGGTGCTCTGGAGCGGCAATCCGTTCAGCGTCTACAGCCGTCCGGAAAAGGTTTACATCGACGGCGCCCTGGCCTTCGACCGCAAGGACCCGTCCCGCCAGCCGGCGACCGACTTCGATCTCGGCATCCGCGTCGGGGAGGTGCAGTGAGATGAGACCGACAATCTTTTCTTTCCTCGCCGGCCTCGTCCTCGCGGCTGCGCTTGCCGCGCAGACCGTGGTGATCACCAACGCCGAGATCCATACCATGGGCCCGCAGGGGACGATCAAAAACGGCTCTCTGGTGATCGAAAACGGCCGCATCCGCGCCGTGGGCGCCGCCGTCGCGGTGCCGGCCTCGGCCCGGCGGATCGACGCCCGGGGCAGGATCGTCACGCCGGGCCTGCTCGACTCGTACTCGCAGATCGGGCTGGTCGAGATCGGCGCCGTCCAGGGGAGCAACGACACCGCCGACCAGGACGACCGCATCACCGCCGCCTTCAACGCCGCCGACGCGATCAATCCGCGCTCGACGCTGATCCCGGTCAATCGAATTGAGGGTCTGACCCGCGTGGTCGCCACCCCCTCGAACGGCAAGAGCCTGATCGCGGGCCAGAGCGCCCTGATCGA
>QHVW01000692.1 GCA_003223675.1 Acidobacteriota bacterium | reverse complement strand
CGGGGTGGGCGGAGGGGTCCGGAACGTGGGCGAGGCGGAGGGGAAAAGCGGGGCTCAGGCTCTGGGAAAGCCTGTGGAAAACGGGTGGATATCGATGTCTTGGATGGTCGGGGAGGTTGTCGGGATTGTCTTCAGGATGTCTTGGTGGCTGGGGCGTCCTGCCCTCCGAAGCCTCACCCCGACCCTCTCCCATCGCCCTCCCACCGACCGGGAGAGGGAGGACTTTGGCTGGGGCGTGGTGCCGATAGGAAGTCCCCCTCTCCCGGTCGGTGGGAGGGCGGTGGGAGAGGGTCGGGGTGAGGCTTCGGAGGGCAGGACGCCCCGAGGGCACCGGGGCCCTGAACCCGGATCAGCTACCCCGGGAGCTCAATCGTCCGCTTCTCCGGGTCCGCCTGCTGCCTGTACAAGGTGAGCACGAACCCCACCATCCCCACCCAGGCGCTGCCGGTGCGGTCGGCGATCTCGTGGGAGAGCTCGCGCTTCTGGCCGCCGGGGTCGGAGATCCTCACCTTGATGAGCTCGTGGATGTCCAGCGCTTCGTCGATCGACTCGACCACGGCGTCGGTGAGGCCGTTCTTACCCACCTGGACCACGGGCTTGAGGTAGTGGGCCATCCCTCTCAGATACTTCCGCTGCGCGCCGGTCAGCTCGGCCATGCCGTTCTCCCTCCTCAGAGGGGCCATTCTGTGGGAGAGGGGGTTGTGGCGTAAAGGTAGGCAGGCCGCCGCGCCCGGGCGGGAGGCGCGGCGGCCGGGGTGCGATCAGACCTCTCCGACCGCGACGACCTTCAGTCTCCCGCCATCACGCCGTGCTGCGCCGGAGCTGCGAGGGGTGGAAGGTGGTGGACCTCGAGAGCCGCCGGCGGGCCTGGAGGATTCCGGCCTCGCCGGCGAGACCGAGATCCGGCTCGCCGTCTCCGACTCCGTCTACCTGCGGCGGGACCGCCTGCCGGAAGCTCTCGCCTCTCTCGGGGCACGGCCTGGTGGGGGAGAGCGCGGGCCTGCGCCGGATCTGGGACGTGATCACCCGCGTGGCGCCCACGAATTCATCCGCCTGGTGGCCGCCACCAACCGCGATCTCCTGAAGGCGATCAAATGCCTTCTGAAGAGGCGGCGCGCGCGGGACGACGAACCTGGAGGCCCGCCCGGCGAATCCGAGCTGAAGATGCGGCTTCGCGAAGCAAGATGGCGCGTTTTTTCCCAGGATGAGGCTTCGGGAAGCAAGATGGGCGTCCGGGAAACGAAGATGGCGCTCCGGGAAGAAAGATGGCGGCTCGGATAGAAATCCGGGGCTCCATCTTGCGAAGATGGCCGCTCGGGAAGAAAGATGACGGCCCGGGAAACGAAGATGGCCGTCCGGATCGCAAGATGGGCGCCCGGGAAGCCAAAAAAACGGCCGGGAAGCGAAAAATCCGTCCGGGCGCTGAAAGCGGGCGCCGGGAAGCTTCGGAGCGCGAAATCCTGGCTCTAGAATGATCCGGATGGCGAACGAGCACCCCATCGTGCTTTTTGACGGCGTCTGCAATCTCTGCAACCGCTCGGTCCAATTCATCATCCAGCACGATCCGCAGGGGCGCTTCCGGTTCGCCTCGCTCCAGTCGGAGCTGGGGGCGGAGCTCCGGGTCCGGCTCGGGATCGACCCGCAGGCGATCGACAGCATCATCCTGATCGAGGGGGACCGCTCCGCTTCGTGCCGCGCTCCCTGCGGGACGGAGCCTACCGCATCATCGCCCGCAACCGCTACCGCTGGTTCGGCAAGCAGGAGACCTGCTGGCTGCCGACGCCGGAGCTGCGAGGGCGGTTTCTGGGGTAGCTACTCGGAAATTTTCCGGAGACGCTCGATCTCGGCACGCAGCCGGGCGTTCTCGGCTTCGGCCGAACGAATCCTCTCTTCGGCAGCCTTCCGGGCTTCGGCCTCACGAGCGGCCTGCTCTTCGGCGGCTTTCCGGGCTGCCCTCTCCTCGCTGGGCGTGAGTAACCACTCTCCGGTCTGAGCATCGCCGACCCGGACCGAGCTCCCATCCTCGGAAGGAGCGAAGAAGAGGCCCGTAGTCTCTGAATGGAGGCGTCCCTGGGAATCCGGCTTGAGCCGCCGATACCGGCCGTCCGGAGCCAAGCGATACCCCGTGAGCTTCAGCCGGTCCTCAGGCGGGAAGGGGGGATCGACGATGAGGTAGTCCTGAATCCCAACCCGTTGGTAGAGCTTGACCTTTTTGACGTGGTCGTTCTGGTACATCGCGGCGTCCGAATAGGAGACGACCTCAATAATCAGGCAGGGAAGCACCCCCTCCTCGGCGACCTTGTAGATCGACCGTCCCTCCCGCTTGGGGATACCTCGGACGACCGTGACATCGGGGGAGGGGTCGGAGAGACCGTGAATCCCCCACTCGATCTTCATGTCGAAGAAAACCACGACATCCTGCACCGCTTCGAAATATCCCTTCAACTGCTCGTGCAACGTCGTGACGACTTGGGCATGAGGATCGCTCTGGGTCACTTCGTCTCCGGGCTGCGGGTCGAGGAGATCGTCTGGAGTCAGAGGAATCTCCTGTTCGACGATCTCGCCGTTGGGCAGGCGGACGCTCTTCCATCGCGATCCGTAACGGAAGGGATCGTCGCTCCAGGAAGCCGGCAGCTTGCGAAGAGGATCGGCGGCCATGGAGAGAGTATAGCCGAGATCTCCAGGAGATGGTCAAAAATTCCCAGAATCGGCGATCTATCCTCGCGAGCCGGATGGACGACCGGAGCTTTGTCCCGGCCTGAGGCTGATGCGTACCTGAGTATGTGGAAGGCAATTACTAAAAGGAGGAGACTGTCATGAGAAGAGTCCTGATCGTCGGGTGCGCCGCTCTCTTCGTCTCCATCGCCTGTCTGGCCCAGACGCCAGGCCCGGCCCCGCTTTCTCAGGAGGTCCTGGCGGCCATCCTGGGGCAGCCTGCCGTCACGGGTGAGCCCACGTCACCGCAAACCGAAGAACCGGTTCTCGCCGCGGCGAAGCGCCCTCTCCCGTTGAAGGCCACCTGCACCGCAACATGCCTGTACGGCGGCACTGTATCCTGCAGCACCTCTGGCTCGTGCACCTCGGTGGACGGCACCAGTTGCTCGTCGAGAGGACACGTCACCTGTGGCGGCACCACGAAAACTTGCAGCAACTGCTACCTCGATTGCCGCTGTAGCGGCTTCAGCGACGCCTTCTGCAGGGCCAACTGCTAGCCGGAAGCCGCGATTCGCGTCCTGGTCCGGAGGCTCTGAGGCACCTCTTCCTCAGGAGGTACTACCCATGAAACGGAAAGACATCAAGAAGCTGAGCCTGAGCCGGGAGACCCTGAGCGCGCTGGACGATTCGCGGCTCCAGGAAGTGGCGGGCGGCGCTACGAGGCCGCTCACTCTCTGCGTGAGCTGCAAGACCGAGTGCACCGCCAACTGCGCCTGAGCGCCTTCCTGGGACCGCCGGCGTCCTCGCCGGCCTTCTGGTCAAAAAACTGGTTAGAGGCCGGCGGGGACGCCGGCGGTCCCAGGGGGCCCCAGGGGGGCTCCTTTGGTGCTCTGTCGGCGCGCCGACAAACCCTCAAGCGATACGTTACAAGTACCGTCTCACGTTGACCTTCGCCCCCGCTCCTGCTAGTTTGCCGGGCGCATGGCGATTTCCGATTCCTCCTTCGACGAGCCCCTGAACGAGCTGCGCCGCAAGATCAGAGAGCTGGAAGGGTTCCCGCCCGGCAGCGGCCAGGAGAAGGAGATCGAGCGCCTGCGCACCACCCTGCGCAAGACCACCTCCGACGTCTACGGCGGGCTCAGCCGCTGGCAGAAGGTGCTGGTGGCCCGCCACCAGGACCGGCCGTACACTCTCGAATACGTCCAGGCCCTGATGACCGACTGGGTCGAGATCCACGGCGACCGCGGGTTCGGGGACGA
>QHVW01000940.1 GCA_003223675.1 Acidobacteriota bacterium | reverse complement strand
GTAGACGAAGACGTAGCCGGCGAGCGCCGCGGCGCCGAGCAGGGCCGTCAGCAGGTTCACCGCCAGGGCGAGATCGGCGAGACCCGCCACCGCCAGCACCACGCCGAACAGGAGGGCGGTGTCGGGGTCCATCCGTCCCGTCGGCAGCGGCCGGTTGGCGGTGCGCTGCATGAGGGCGTCGGTATCCCGTTCGAGGACGTGGTTGAGGACCGAGGCGCCGGCCGAGACCAGACCCGTGCCGAGCAGGGTATGGACGAGCAGGAGGAACGGGAAGGAGCCCTGCTCGCCGAGCAGGAATCCCAAGCCGGCGGTGAGCACCACCATCACGGTGATGCCCGGCTTGGTCATCTCCCAGAGATCGCGTGCCACGATGGGAACCGGCCGCTCGTCGGCCGTGCCGACCTTCAAGATGCCGCTCCGCGCCGGGCGGTATGGGGTCGAAAAAAGAATCTGTTCATGGAAAAGCTCGCACAAGGCGCCGGGGAGGCGCCGACGGCGGCCAAGTTTATCGCGAACCGAGGGAGGATTGCACGCTGGGAGCCGGAAACCGCGGATTCCCCTTCACCCGTTCGGCCTGCCAGAGGTGCCGGCGCTGATGGGCGGGAAGCACCTGAAACCCCGTGCCGAGGCTGAAGCGGAGCAGCGAGATGAAGGGGTTCACGAACCGCGTGCCGTTGAGGTCGAGCCCGGCGGCCTCGCGCAGGAGATCCTTCACCGCGACTTGAGCCCGCCGCCACTCCGCCATCACCTCGGCCTTGCCTTTGCGCAGGGCGGGGACGATCTTCTTCGGCGCGGGAAGCCGGCGCTTCGGCGGCGGCTCCAGAGTCGCCACGAACCACCGTCCCAGCGGGCCGGGCCGGATCGGCCCCCGCCGGACGGCCCCCTGCCGCCGGGCCCGCTCCCGCTCGTCGTCGAGATCGCGCACCAGATCCTCGGCCCGGCGGTCGTTCTCGTCGAGAGCCCGCAGAAGCTCCTGAACGTCGTCCGGGAAGGGCTCGGCCATGGGAATCACCACCCCATCTGATCGATCGCGTAGGGGAGCATCTTCCGCCACCAGGGCCAGTCGTGGGCCACGTCGTGCCCCCAGACGTCCAGGGAGTGGGGGATGCCCTTGCGGGAGAGGATCTCCGAGAGCTGCCGCGAGGCGTGCGGCGCCTCGTAGGCCCCCTGGCCGGTCAGGACGTGGATCCTGCACGCCGTCTGCAGCAGGTGGAGGTTGTGCCCCTCCAGGCTCGGCAGATACCAGGCCGGGTTGTTGAAATAGCAGTTGTCGTCGCTGTACCCATGCAGATAATCCGGCCCGAGATCGTAGAAGCCGCTCATGGCGATGGTGGCGTCGAACAGGTCCGGCCGCCGGAACAGGGTGTTGGCGGCGTGGAAGGCGCCGAAGCTCGCTCCCGAGGTGGCGACGCGGAGGTCGGCCGTCCGGCAGACCTGACGGATGAAGGGGACGACCTCCTCCTCCACGTAGCGGGCGTAGAGCGCCTGGCGGCGGGCCTGCTCTGGCACGGGGAGGCCGCGGTCCATCCAGGCCTGGTTGTTGATGCTGTTGATCGAGAAGATCCGCACCCGGCCGGCGTCGAGGGCCTCCTGGGCCGCGCCGACCAGCCCGAAGCGCTCGTTCTCCAGGAAGTCCGCGGCGGCCGTGGGGAAGAGCAGGAGCGGATGGCCCCAATGCCCATACGAGACGATGGGCATGTGCTGTCCCAGGATTGGGCTGTGCCAGCCCGCGATCTCACGACGGTCGCCGTTTCCCATCCGTTCTCCTCGCCTCCCGGAGCGCCGAGCCCCCATCCAGGTTTTCGCCGGAGGATACCACCTCTTGCCTCGCGCCGGCGGCGGTGTCACAGTCCGGAGCCGTTCGAGGAGCGGTGCCGCATGGAGAGAATCCCCATCGTCGAGAACGGCCGCGAGATCTCCCACCTCGCCGTGCGTTTCGATCCACCCCCGCAGGGTACGGGAGAGCGCCCCTGCTTCCTCTATCTCCACGGCTTCGGCTCCGAGCAGTCGGGCGAGAAGGCCGAATTCTTCCGCGCCCGAGCCCGAGAGGCGGGCTTCGGCTTCTGCTCCTTCGATTTCCAGGGGCACGGTCTCTCCGGCGGCGACATGCTGGGGCTGACGCTGACGCGCAACCTGGAGGACATGGCCCGGGTCCACACCTTCCTCCGCGACCGGGGCTGCGGCCGGCTGATCCTCCTCGGCTCCTCGATGGGCGGCGGGACGGCCCTCTGGTACTCGTCCCTGCACCCGGAGGAGATCGTGGCGGGGCTCCACATCGCACCCGCGCTGGAGCTCGCCAAAGGGCTCCTCGCCTGGGCCGGCCCCGAGAGAGCCCGTCTCTGGGAGGAGACAGGGAGAATCCACTTCCAGAACGAATTCGTCTCCACCGAGCTCGGCTGGACCCTGATCGAAGACCTCCGCGCCCACCTCACCGAGACCCTCCTCACCCGCTACCGGACCCCCGCCTTGCTCATCCAGGGAAAGCTCGACACCTCGGTGTCCTGGAAAAGCGTCGCGGAATTCGCCACTTGCTGCACCTTTAAAGAAATAGAGGTGCATCTTTTCGCGGATGGCGATCACCGGTTGACGGACCGCAAGGAGCGTCTGTGGGTGCTGATGATGGAATTTCTGCAGGGGCGGGCATTGATTTAGCATCTGAAAAGGTTCCGAGACGCCTCGCGGCGTCACGAGCCATAGCGCTTCTGAAAGGGAGCGCAGGTGTTCAATCCCCGCAACAAGTCTTATGATAGCGGTATCACTGTTCGCGACTTGGTCTCTTGGGCCAGGCACGGAAGGCTGCCCTGACGCCGGGGAGCTGGGGTCTGCCCCGGCATCAGGCACCCATCAACGTCAAAAGGCAATCTCCCAGCAGCACAGGAGCTGCTCCGGGGTCGATTGCTTGGAGGGAGAGGAAATGTCTCGTAAGCTCAACTTTATCGCCGCCCTGTTGATTCTCTCTTCGCTTTGTTTAGGAACCCTGAACGCCCTGCCGCTGCATCCAGCACAAGCAACTGCCCAGGAGGGAGGTGTGCTCGCCGCCGTGGTGGACTGGGTCGCCTCCCTGTTCTCTTTGGACAGGTCTCAGGCCAAGGCTCCAAAGCCTCCGCGGCCCACCAAGTACGCGAACCAGATGGACCCCAACGGCAACCACTAGCTCATCAGGAGGGAGTGGGACACAAAGGTCCAATTGTAGGGAAAAGTAACTGGGGAGAGCACCGGTCCGGTCCGGTGCTCCCTTTTTGTCCCGTTTTGTCCGTCTGAAGCAACCACTTCTATTGATGGTAGTTTTCTCTTCGTTGTTCCGGGAGGGCCGTGCCAGTGAGAATCCACCCCCATGACCTCTTGCTTCAAGAGCTTGCTGCCACGTCTCCGGAGACTCGGAAGAAGTGCCTGGAGCACCTGAGCACATGTCCGGAGTGCCGGGACAAGCTACTATGGCTGCGCGCCCTTGGGCCGCACCTTCCGCAGGCGACCAAGATCCTCCCGTTCGGTCGCGGCCAGTCCCATCTGGCGGAGTACGGCCCTGCCCTGGAGAGCGCTTCCCGGTCCTTGGGCCCGATTGAAAGCGCTTATTTCAGCGAGAGGGCGGCAGCTCCGGGCCTCTACGCCGAGCTCACACAGCATCCCCTCGACCGGCACGTCCTCCTCGTCCGCAACTGCCCGCGATTTCACACCTGGGGCTTCTGCGAGCTCCTGTTAGGCCGGAGCCGGGAGCAGAACTTCTCGGATCCGACCCTCGGTGAGAGGCTGGCCCTGCTCGCCGTCGAGGTCTTGGATCATCTGGATGCATCTCTCTATGGTGCCGAGCCTCTGGAGGACCTGCGAGCTCGTGCATGGGGCTATGTCGCCAACTCGCGCCGTGTCCAGGCGGATCTCCAGGGGGCCGAAGAAGCCTTCTCCTTCGCTTTTTCCTTCCTCCGGCTGGGGACAGGGGATTTGATGGAAAGGGCCCTGCTCCTCGACCTCAAGGCGTCGCTCCTGACGAAGCAGGGCCGGTTCGCCAAGGCGTTGGGCCTCCTGCGCCGGTCCGTGGCCATTTTCCTGGAGCTCGGCGAAAAGCATCGGGCGGGCCGAGCGCTGGTCGGGATGGCCGCCGTCCACTCTCTTGCCGGCGAGCCCGAGCGGGGGATCTTCCTGCTCTACCGGGCTCTCCCGCTGATCGACGCCGCTCGCGAGCTCCGCCTGCTGCTCATCGCCCGGCACAACCTGATCGACAACCTGATCGAGACGGGGCAGTTCATGGAGGCCCAGAAGATGCTGGTGAAGGCTCGGCCTCTCTACCAGCGATTCCCTCAGCCCTGGTACCAGAACCGCCGCAAGTGGCACGAGGGTAAGATCGCCCGCGGTCTCGGGCAGGTCGACCGGGCCGAGACTCTCTTGCTCGCGGTCCGCGATGGATTCCTTCTCTCGGGCGCGGCCTACGACACCGCGCTCGTCTCGTTCGATCTCGCCTCTCTCTACGCCGAGCAAGGACGGATGGCGGAGCTCAAGCGTCTCGCAGCGGAGATGGTCCCTGTCTTCTCCTCGCGCCAGATTCATCGGGAGGTCCTCGCCGCCCTCGACTACTGGCGGCAGGCCGTGGAATCCGAGGAGGCGAGCGCGGCGGTGATCGCGGGCATCGCCGCCTTCCTCAAGAAGGCGCAGCACAACCCGGAGCTGCGTTTCCAGCGGCCGGAGTAGCCTTACGGCTTCGGCTTGAAGTCGAAGCTGACCTTCACCATCCGCCCGGGGGTGACCGTCACCTCCCGGGTCTGGGTGCCCAGCTTCTCGTGCCAGGCTTCGAGGGTGTATTTGCCAGGAGGGAGATTCCGGATCGAGAAGGTGCCGTCCTCCGCGCTGACCGCGTAGTAGGGGTGGGGCACGACGCCCAGGTAGGCGACCATCCAGGGGTGGATGTCGCACCGCAGCGGCACCATCACCTCCGGTTTGGTGAACGTCTTGTCGATCGGCGGCATCCCCTGGGACTGCGGGTCGTTGGACTCCTCGTTCGCCCTGGGGAGGGCGTGGATGTTGTGGAGGGTAGGGTCGCTGTTGGTGAATTCCACCGTCTGCCCCACCTGCACGCCCAGAACGTGGGGAGAGTAGAGGCACCCCCGCTGATCCACCTGCTTCTTCTCCTTGGGCACCGGGAAGCTCTTCCCTTCGAGGCCGCTCTTCACGTAGATGAAGACGTTGGCCAGGCGGCCGTTCTCGAGCGCGGTCTCGTCGGTGTCGACCGGCTGTGGATGCAGGGCGGCGCAGGCGGGGTCCCCCTGCATGGAGATCGGCTGGTCGGTGTCCGGCCCCTCATAGGTCACCCTCCCCTGGACACCGCTGGCTCCGGAGCGGCCGCAGCCCGCCAGCAGCGGGAGAGCGCAGAGCGCGAGAAGGTACCATCGGGTCTTGCTGCTCATGAGGACATTCTCCCTGGACAGGAGAACCGGGAGGGCGGTTCCCCAGGTTCCAAGCCTCTCATAGAAGCCGGTCCGGCGACGGCGGGGACCCGATTCGGGACGAAGCCAATCGGATCGGGCCCCTCGTGAAGAGTCGCCTCAGCGCGGTAGATAGAGGCAGGAGAATTCGCCAGTCTCGCACTGCGGCGATCCGCAATGCTTGATATATCCGGGGAGGTCAGGGCAATTGTGGTAGTCGTTGCCGGGGCAGCAGTCGCCGATGACCGATTTGAAGATGGGCGCCGGCGCCATGCCGTTGACAGAGAAGGGGTCGATGATGACCTGGTGAGAGACTGGCTGGGCGGCGGCCGCGATGGTCGCGACGGTCACCTGGCATTGCGGAGCTGGAGTCGCCGGGGCCGGAGTCACCGGAGTCGTCAGGTCCGGAGTCGCGGCGAAAGCCGCCCCGGAAAAGAGGATCAATCCCAGACAGACCAACGGCAGAAACATGTTCTTCATCGTCGTGCCTCCTTGCCGATCGCCTTGCCGGCACGCCATGTGCCGGAATGCTGAATGGCAAAGAGATTCTACAGGTGGTCAGGAATTTCTCAATATCCGTTTACCCAGTCCCTCGGCTGCGGGAGCTCCTCGTAGAGCCGTGTCATGGACGGGACCACCCTTCGGCGCCGCTCTGCCCACCCACGTGGGTGGTCCGCGGGGGTCCGTTTCGCGAGATCCTGATCTCACCAAGGGGGAGGGCTGGACGGCCGGGTTGATGCCATGACCCAAAACCAAACCTGAGCGCCGCCGATCCTCAAGATCCGGGCGTTTGCACCGTCAAACGGTTCGTAACTTGGCCAAGCCCGACGACACGTCTGGCCGCCCCCTTCCGATTTCCATCTCTAGACTAGCCCCCTTCCGCCCAATCCCGAGGCCGCAGGAAGTCCTCGTAGAGCCGCGCCTCCGTCGTCCCCGGCTCTGGCCGCCAGCCATAACGCCAGCGCACCAGGGGCGGCAGGGACATCAGGATCGACTCCGTCCGCCCTCCCGATTGCAGACCGAACAGGGTCCCGCGGTCCCACACCAGATTGAACTCGACATAGCGCCCACGGCGATAGAGCTGAAAGTCGCGCTCGCGCTCGCCGTAGGGCGTATCCCTCCGGCGCCGCAGAATCGGCAGGTAGGCCGGCAGGAGATAGTCGCCGACGCTGCGCTGGAGCCCGAAGCAGCGCTCGAATCCCCATTCATGGAGGTCGTCGAAGAAGAGGCCGCCGATCCCCCGGGGCTCGCCGCGATGGCGGAGGAAGAAGTACTCGTCGCACCACTTCTTGTACCGGGGGTAGACCTCCGGGCCGAACGGCTCGCAGGCCGCGCGGGCGGTGCGATGGAAGTGGATCGCATCCTCCTCGAAGCCGTAGTAGGGAGTGAGATCGAAGCCGCCGCCGAACCACCAGACTGGATCCGCCCCCTCCTTCTCGGCAAGGAAGAACCGCACGTTCATGTGCGTCGTGGGCGCGTAGGGGTTGCGCGGGTGGAAGACGAGCGAGACCCCGAGAGCCTGGAAGGAGCGCCCCGCCAGCTCCGGCCGCTGAGCGGTGGCGGAAGCCGGGAGGCCCGGGCCGAAGACGTGCGAGAACCCCACGCCGGCCTGCTCGAAGACGGCCCCTTCCGAGAGCACCCGCGAGCGACCCCCTCCCCCTTCCGGCCGCTCCCAGGAATCCTCGGCGAAGCGCGCGCCGCCATCCTCCGCCTCCACGGCGGTACAGATGCGGTCCTGGAGATCGAGGAGGTAGGAGCGGACAGTGGCGAGGTCGGCGGGGGAGCTCAAGATGGGCAGGAGTCTAGCCCAGATCGCGGATGGCGACTTCCCCACCCTCCACGACCTGCATGGCAAGCTCGTAGCCATGGAGCATACCCATCCCAAGAAGAGGCTCGCTTTCTTCCACTACATTCACGTTGATGAGACGGGGCTTGCCCAGCCAGGAAATGATCGCCGTACATACTGGGAAGAAACGTTCACGCCCATCGGCCAGAGTGCCCACCATCATTCCATAAGGGAGAAGCCCGAGACTGGCGATCACTTCCCGAGGCACTAAAAGAGTCCCCGAGAAGCCCGTGTCGACAATCACATCGGTCTTCAGAGACCGACCTTCGGGTCCCCCGATCCAGAGGCTGACTACAGCCTCGAGCTTGGAGTTGATTCTGCCTGTGAGCACCGGGGGTCAGGCCGCAGTGCTGCGATGGTGACCGAAGTGGTGGAGATAGCGAGAACCAACTCTCCGGAACCAGAAGAGTGCCTCCGGATGTCGCGCACGCAGACGCTCACCAGCTACGACCTCATCTTTGTCAATCTCGTAATCACCCGACTCGACCTCGATCACGACGACCTTCCATTGATCCTCGGGGCCCATCTTCGGGGCGATGTCGCGCTCGTAGATCTCCTCGCCGAGGCGCGCCAATTCCTCGTTGGTGTAACGAGAGCTTCTAGTCATGGTGGCCATATCGCGAG
>QHVW01000691.1 GCA_003223675.1 Acidobacteriota bacterium | reverse complement strand
CTCTCAAGGTTGGCGTTTGGGCTCAGCCGCTTCCCGTGCCCTGGCCTGGAGCTCCATGGCCTGCTGCCGGAGCTGAGCCGCCTCGTCCTCCAGCGCCTGCCGCTCCGCGGGATCGCGCGTCAGCTTCGCCTTCTCCTGTAGCAACAAGGCCTTGGAGATCGTCGCGTCCAGGCCCTCCCTGCGGACCTCGAGCGCCATGGTCGCGGCCTGGAGGCCGATCTCGATGACCGCGGCCCGCCCTTCCGGGCTCAGCCCCGTGTCATACGACGCCCGCGCCTGGGCGAAGGAGCCGACGAGGGCGAGCATCTCGTAGGGATCGGGACCCCGGTAGCTGCGGGCCACCTCCCAGGCCTCTTCCAATCGGCCTGGCACCAGCAGGACATAGCATCGCGCGGTCGTGAGCTCGGGCTCCGCCGACCGTTCCGCGGCCCGGCGGTCCAGGAACGCGGCGGCTTCCGTGTAGCGCCTGGCTCGCAGGTGCTCCGCGAATTCAGGATTCGCCTGGAGGAATCTCTGGAGCTGCGGGCCGAGAAGAGAGGAACTATCCACCTGGAAATTCACGGTCAGCACGTAGTAGACCTTGACCGGCTTCCCCTCCTTCATGGCCGGCTTGAACTTCCAGGTCTTGACGGCGTCCACGGCTGCCTGGTCGAGCCCCAGGGGCTGGCCCTTGAGGACCCTTACGTTGACGATGTCGCCCTGCTCGTCGATGATCGCCTCCACGATCACGGTGCCCGACACCCGGGCCCTGCGGGCGAGCTCGGTATAGACCGGAGCCACCGAGTGGATTATTTCCGGCCGGGAGACGTTGTCGCCGACCCGATAGGGCGGGCTGGCCTGCGTCACCCCCTGCGCCAGAGCCGATGTGGCTCCAAAGCCCAGGACGAGGAGAAGCGCTGCGGCAACCAGGTTCCAGTAGGGAGCGCGAAGTCGTGTCATCTGGGGCCTCCTGACGAGCCGGATCGCCAGCCGGTAGTGGACTGGCGACGAGGAACGGACGGTGGAATTATATCCTGGGTCTCGGAGGCAGGATGCTGCGAGGGAGAGGCTGCGGACACGCTGGAGCCCGGGCGACGGCAGGGACTCCAGGGACAGCAGGGACGACAGGGAAAAAAGGAAGGGCAGGAGCGGATTTCTCGTCCCTGGAGTCCCTGAGGTCCCTGCCGTCCCTGTTTGCTCTCGGCCCCTGGTCTCGGCTCTCGGTCTCGAAGCCCTGGCCCCCGTTGCGTCTCAGAGCCTCCCGGAAGGGACCGTCTGAGACGCAACGGAGACGCTACCGATCCGGGGCGGACGCTTGCCGCCGCGAGGCGGACCGTCCACGCCGAAAGGCGGACGGCCCAGATTCGGGGCGGACGGTACACGCCGGATTCCGCGAGGCGCCGACTCCGGCGGCTCCCATCCGCCTCGCGAGGCGGACCAGCCACGCCGAAAGGCGGATACCGCCAATTCGGGGCGGACGGCGCAAGCCGGATTCCGCGCGGCACAGACTCCGGCAGTGCCCATCGGCTTCGCGAGGCGGATCTCCGCCGCCGTCGGCTCTGAGCTCGGCCTTTCAGGCCGCCTCGGAAGGGATCGTCCGCCGCCACCCCAGGCCATGTCGGAGCGGGTCCACGATCCTGAATGCCCTTACGATCCCAACGACCCTGCCGCGGTGGAGTCGTTCTGGAAGAAGGCCACTATCCGCCGTCCGGGCCAACTTTGAAGCTCAGGTCATGTCGGAATTTTGCCCCGTCAGGGGCAGGATTCCAGAATCGGAGGCTTCGGCGTCGACTCTGCTAATCTTACTCTGTAGGAGGTCGAAGAATGCGCGCAGTCGTACTCTATCCAGGCGAAGACGGCTACTGGGTCGCGGAATGCCCCTCACTGCCCGGCTGCGTCAGCCAGGGCAGCACCAAGCCCGAGGCCCTGAGCAACATCAAAGAGGCCATTGAAGGCTGGCTGGAGACGGCGGAAGCTCACGGGCAGCCGATCCCCGAGGAACGCTTCGAAGTCCAGGTCGTCTGCGTGTGAACCGAGAACTCGCTTGGTAAAGTATCAGGTTAGAAGGGCGGGAGGCTTCACCTTCACCCTACCCTTAGCTTTATTTATCGCTTTGGCCATACGCTTTAGCCTTGAGCGACGTCCCACTACGACTTCCTCAAGGATGTAATCCAGCAGCTCAAAGGCCTCAAGGGCCTCCTGCTGCCTAACAGAACATTCGTGGCTACCAATGTTGCCCAGCCACTTCACGAGAGCTGTCGATAAGTGCCATCCTTCTTCCGAGCTTTCCGTTGTATACCCTCCGTATCTAGGTACAATTCTATGCTTATCCGAAGACGATTAAGCGCTGCGCCAGGATCGGGCCAGTACAGAGAAAAGGCTGCCTGCAATTCCTTCTTCGCCTCTTTGGGATAGCCTCCGGGAATTACGAAAATCTGAGGACTAGGTTCAATGTAGCGCGGCTCCAAGACATGAAGGAACTCAAGTGAGGGGCCCCCGGCTTCTTGATAACCGGAGATCCCAGCAACCGAATAACCCTCGCTACAGTTTTGGCAGCGAAGCAGGCACACGAATTGTTCCGTCTTCCAAGAAGGGTCCCAGTCAGGATGACCTGGGGCTTCCCGAGATTCACGTGTCTCCGCCACCTTTAAGCTATCAGGCAAAATCCCGAGCGAGCTTCGGCCACAATGGGAGCATGGCCACGGAGGAAACCGCTCCGCGCTGTAGGACCCCAACCATAAGATTTTATCGACTGCCAATCCCCTGCTTCTCCTTCCTCACTGCTTCGGAGCAAGCCAAACCTCATGCCCGCCAGACCTACTCCGCCAACATCTCCCCCACCCGCCCCACCGCCTCCCCCGGAGCCACCATCTGCTTCTCGCGGTCTCTCCTCAAGGACACCTCGACCTTCCCATCCGCCAGCGACTTGGCGCCCACGGTCACCCGCACGGGAATCCCGATCAGGTCGGCGTCCTTGAACTTGACGCCGGGGCGCTCGTCGCGGTCGTCGAAGAGGACATCGATCCCCTTCTCCTGGAGCTGGTTGTAGATCTCCTCGGCGGTGCGCTTGACCGCCTCGTCCTCGGGATTGAGGGCGATCAGCAGCACCTCGAAGGGGGCCAGGGGACGGGGCCAGATGATGCCGTCTTTATCGTGGTTCTGCTCGATGGCGGCGGCCACGGTGCGGCCGATGCCGACGCCGTAGCAGCCCATGATCATCGGCTTGTCCTCGCCCGCCTCGTCGGTAAAGACGCAGCCGAGCTTCTCCGAGTACTTGGTGCCGAGCTTGAAGATGTGCCCCACCTCGATGCCCCGGAACTGCTCCAGCGTCCCCTCGCAGCGCGGGCAGGGGTCCCCCCCGGCCACCAGCAGCAGGTCGGCCCAGTCGGAGAGGTCGACGTCCCGCCCCCAGTTGACGTTGGTCAGGTGGGCGTCCCCCTTGTTGGCGCCGGTCACGAAGTTGGTCATGGTCCGGACGCCGACGTCGCCCACAATAGGGACGTCCTTCAGCCCCACCGGACCCGCGAAGCCGACCGGCGCGCCGGTCACCGCGCGCACCCGCTCCTCGCCGGCCAGCGTCAGGTGCTGGACGTCGAAGTGGTTGGCGAGCTTGATCTCGTTGACCTCGCGGTCGCCGCGGACGAGGGCCACGATCGGCCCTTTCTCGGTTTCGTAGATCAGGGTCTTGACCAGCCGCTTGGGCGAGACCTTGAGGAAGCGGGCCACGTCCTCGACGGCCTGCTTGCCGGGGGTGGCGACCTCCCGCATCTCCTGGGGCGGATGGGCCTCGCCCGTCTCCTCGGCGCGCCGCATCTCGGCCCGCTCGACGTTGGCCGCGTAGCCGCAGGAGGGGCAGCGGACGACCGCGCTCTCGCCCGTCTCGGCCACCACCATGAACTCTTGGGAGGCCGAGCCGCCGATAGCGCCGCTGTCCGCCTCGACCATGATGTAGTCGAGCCCGCAGGCCTCGAAGATCCGGCAGTAGGCCTCGCGCATGGCCTCATACGACGCGTCCAGCCCCTCGGTCGTGGCATCGAAGGAGTAGGCGTCCTTCATGATGAACTCGCGGCCGCGCATCAGG
>QHVW01000690.1 GCA_003223675.1 Acidobacteriota bacterium | reverse complement strand
CGGGGTCTCGTAGCTGGGACCGGCCACGCCGGCGTAGATCCCCTCGGTCAGCGGGATGCCGAGATCCGCGGCGGCCTGCTTCGTGATCTCGCGGAGGCGGGGGTCGTAGGCGGCTCCCATGTCCGGGAAGCGGGGGCCCCACTCGGGCGGGAGCTGGCCGCGCAACGGATTCAGGCCCGTCAGGTTGATGTGGTCCCGGATCAGCACCAGGTCGCCGGGACGGTGGTGCGGCTGGAGGCCGCCGGTGGCGTTGGTCATCACCAGCACCTTGGCGCCGAGCAGGGCGGCCAGGCGGACCGGGAAGACCGTCTCGTGCGCGCTGTAGCCCTGGTAGGAGTGCAGGCGCCCCTTGTAGTAGAGGACCGGCCGGCCGGGGACCGGCTCGAGCATCTCCACCGCGTGCGGGTGTCCCTCGACCGCGTGGCTCTCGAAGGGGAGGAGGAAGTCGAGCTGGACCGGCCCGTTGGTGCGCTCCCCCAGATCCACCGCCAACCCCGACCCCGAGACCACGGCCACCCGCGGCCGCGGCCAGCCCAGCAGATCGAACCGCTCCACGGCGGACTTGTGCTGCTCGATGAGGCTCTCCAGGCCCGCGGAGGCCTCCTCCAGGGGGTGGTGGACTAGCCCTTCCAGGTCTTCGGTGTCGTTCATGGGCGGCTATGGTAGCCCGGGATGGCATCCCGGGCTACCGGTGGAGATTCAGCTCAGCAGCAGCACTCGGTGATGCAGCAACTGCACTGCGAGGGGAATTCCGGTTCGTCGGGCGTCCCTGTCGTGACGCCGCCCGCGATATCTCCGAGCAGGGAGGGGCTCAGGGCCTTCAGCGTCTCGCGGTGGAGGGAGAGCTTGCCAAACTTCTTCTCGGCCGCTACCAGACTCTTCTTCATAGACTTCAAATCCTTTCTTCCCAGAGCGGGAAAACGGAGGACCGGAGGACAGGTTTGTCCAGGCCTCTGTCTCAGAATGCGTTTTCTGATCCCAAGCTCCGTCATCCGAGAGCCGCCACGCCGCGGCCGGTCCCATAAGCCGGCCGCGCCTCCCGCCTTCAACCCTCGCGCCGTTCTCGGATAGGCTATCCGCTCCTACGAGGAGGAGAGGGAGGTCCATGTCCGAGCTCGACGAACAGATCCAGAACCGGCGCGAGAAGCGCCAGCGGCTCGTGGAGGCGGGGATCAGCCCCTATCCGCACCGCTTCGATTGGGACCTGGAGCCCACCGGGGTCCGCCAGCAATACGGGGAGAAGGCGGCCGAGGAGCTGGAGGCCGCGGGGATCAAGCTCCGCGTGCCCGGCCGCGTGATCTCGGTCCGCCGCCAGGGGAAGCTCATCTTCGCCGACATCCACGACGGCAAGGAGAAGCTGCAGCTCTTCATCCGGCTGGCCGACGTGCCCGAGGCCGCCCGCACGGTGCTGGACAACCTCGACCTCGGCGACATCGTGGGCGCCTCGGGCACGCCGATGCGCACCCGCGCCGGGGAGCTGTCGCTCAAGGTGGACGACCTGCAACTGCTCTCCAAGGCGGTGCGGCCGCTGCCCGAGAAGTGGCACGGCCTGGCCGACATCGAGACCCGCTACCGCCAGCGCTACCTCGACCTCGCCACCAACGAGGAGTCGCGCCGGGTGTTCGAGGTGCGGGCAGGCGTCGTCAAGGGAATCCGCGAGTTTCTCGACGCCCGCGGCTTCCTGGAGGTCGAGACGCCGATGATGCAGGTGATCCCGGGCGGCGCCACGGCCCGGCCGTTCAAGACCCATCACAACGCGCTCGACATCGATCTCTATCTGCGCATCGCGCCGGAGCTCTACCTCAAGCGGCTTCTGGTGGGCGGCATCCCCCGGGTCTACGAGATCAACCGCAACTTCCGCAACGAGGGGATCTCCACCCGGCACAACCCCGAGTTCACCATGCTGGAGTTCTACTGGGCCTACGCCGACTACCGGCAGATGATGGACCTCACCGAGGAGCTGATCTCGGGGCTCGCCGAGCGGGCGCGGGCCCTCCTGGAAAAGTACCAGATCACCTGGGAGGGGCGGCCGATCGACCTCACCCGTCCCTGGCAGCGGCTGACCCTGCGCGAGGCGATCACCCATTACGCGGGTATCCCGGCCGAGCGGCTGGAGACCAAGGAATCGGTGCGCGCCGTGCTGGAGGAGAAGGGGCTGGAGATCCCCCCCGGCGGCACCTACGGCCATCTGCTGATGGGCCTGTTCGAGGACACGGTGGAGGAGCACCTCTTCGCGCCGGTGTTCATCACCGAGCATCCCACGGACGTCTCCCCGCTCTCGAAGCAGCGGCCGGACGATCCCCGCTTCACCGAGCGCTTCGAGCTGTACATCGCCGGCATGGAGGTCGCCAACGCCTTCAGCGAGCTCAACGATCCGGACGTCCAGGCGGAGCGCTTCCGCCAGCAGGTGGCGGCGCGCGAGGCGGGGGACGCCGAGGGGCATCTCTACGACGCCGACTACGTGCGCGCCCTGGAGCACGCCATGCCTCCGGCGGCCGGCATCGGCATCGGGATCGACCGTCTCACCATGCTGCTGACCGACCAGCAGTCGATCCGCGACGTGATCCTGTTCCCCCTGATGCGGCCCGAAGCGGGGGAATAGCCCGTCTTTTTGGGGAGACCCCTCGTCCATTTGGGGAGAGGCCTCGTCTTTTTTGGGAGCCCCCTCGTCTTTTTTGGGAGAGGGTCCGTCTTTTTTGGGAGAGGCCTCGTCTTTTTGGGAGACCCCTCGTCCCAATTGGGCGGCGATTGCCCCGTGAGGATCTGGGGTCCGTCTCTTACGCGGTGCCGCTCCCGGATTCGAGCCGGAGCTCCGGATCTTCTTCGGCCTCCTTCCGGCAGCTTTCGATGATGGTCCGTAGCAGCCACCCTTCCGGGTCTTGATACCGCAGCCTCCGCTTGGCGAGGAGCGTGCGGCAGGCGTCATCGACGATCTCCCGGGCCCGGGGCTCGGGTACGCGATAGGCGTTGAGCACGGCCGGCAACACCGGGGTGAGCTGCTCGAGGATCTCGACACACGAGACGAGTGGTTGTTCCATGGAGGGAAAGGATAGCAGCTTTCCGCGATATGGGTGGCCCGCCCGCGGGAGAGGCTATACTTGGCCAGTCTTGGAGGATTCCCATGCAGCCCAGTGAGTCCGAGCTCATTTACGACTGGAACAACGCCGGCGGCTCCGA
The DNA here is from genome assembly GCA_003223675.1 of Acidobacteriota bacterium. Lineage (GTDB taxonomy): Bacteria > Acidobacteriota > Thermoanaerobaculia > Multivoradales > UBA5704 > DATARR01. The sequence continues at coordinate 578 of QHVW01000690.1, read as the reverse complement.
GCTGCGCCCGGCCCGCGGGCGGGTGGAGCTGGACGATGAGACCTTGCGTGACGGCCTGCAGTCGCCGTCCGTGCGCAATCCCGCGATCGAGGAGAAGCTCAAGATCCTGCACATGATGGCGGAGCTGGGCATCGAGTCCGCGAACATCGGCCTGCCCGGCGCGGGGCCGCACGTGGCGCGCGACGTCGAGCGCCTGGCCCGCGAGATCGTCGAGCGGAAGCTGCCCATCGCGCCGAACTGCGCCGCCCGTACGGTGGCGGCGGACATCCTGCCCATCGCCGAGATCTCGCAGCGCACCGGCCTCGCCATCGAGGCGGCCTGCTTCATCGGCTCCTCGCCCATCCGCCAGTACGCCGAGGGGTGGACGATGGACCGCATGCTGAAGCTCACCCGCGACGCGGTCGAGCTGGCGGTGAAGGAGGGGCTGCCGGTGATGTTCGTCACCGAGGACACCACCCGCGCCGCGCCGGAGGACCTGCGCCGTCTCTACAAGGAGGCGGTCGAGGCGGGGGCGAAGCGGGTCTGCGTGGCCGATACGGTGGGGCACGCCACCCCGAACGGCGCGCGCAACATCATCC
>QHVW01000939.1 GCA_003223675.1 Acidobacteriota bacterium | reverse complement strand
CGCGCACGTTGGCGATGGCGGTGGCCACGAATTCCGCCAGGTCGTAGACCTTGGAGAGGCGCAGCCCCGAGGGGAGGGTGTGGGTGAGGCCCTGGAGCGTCCCCTCGACGCCGTCCTTGACCGCCAGGATGCTGGCTCCGGGCTGCTGCGAGACGCTGACCACGGCGGCGTCGCGGCCGTTGCCGGTGATCAGGGTGGTTCTGTCCGGCGCGCCGGGGAAGACCTGGGCCACGTCGGCCACCCGCACGGTGGCGCCGTTGCGCACGGCCACCGGCGTGCGGCCGATCTCGGCGGCGGAGCCCCAGAGGGCCGAGGCGAGCACCAGGTGCTCCAGGCCGCCGGCGGCGTAGCGCCCCACGGGAGCCAGGCGGTTGGAGGCACGCAGGGCCGTGACCACGTCGTCGATCGTCAGGTTGGCGGCGAGCAGGCGGTCGGGATCGGCCGCCACCTCGATCTCCCGCGAGTCGGTGGCCGCGACCTCGACCCGCCCCACGCCCGGCACCCGCGCCAGGGCCGGGCGGATGACGAAGAAGGCGTAGTCGTTGAGGTCCGGGGTGGGCAGGCCGCCGGTGAGGTTGAGGCTGAGCATGGGGAAGGAGGAGACGGTGAGGCGCTCGACGGTGAGCTCGGTCTCCGCCGGCAGCTCCTGGCGCACCTCGGCCACCCGGTTCTGGAGCTGCTGGAGGGCCCCGGCCATGTCGGTCCGGGGATCGAGCTGCGCGGAGATCTCGGTGGAGCCGCGAAAGGTGCGCGAGCGCACGCGGCGGATGCCCGGCACCTCCATGGCCGCCTGCTCCAGCGGCCGGGTCACCGAGGTCATCATGGTGCGCGCGGGGAGCGAGCCGGTGTGAGCGATCACGATCAGCCGCGGGAACTGGAGCGGCGGATAGATGTCGCTGGGCAGCGACGGCAGCACCACGGCGCCGGCCCCGGCCAGCAGCAGGGTGACCAGGAGGACCGCGCGCCCCTGGCGCTCGGCGAAGCCCGCGAAGGTCACGGGGCAGGCTCCGCGGGCTCCGCCGTCTCCACGGTTGCCCCGTCGGGGAGGGCCGTCTGGCCGCGCACCACGTGTAGACGAAGCTCTGCGGCCCCTCCTGCACCAAGGCGTCGGCGGGGATGAGCACGGCGGCCGGGCGCTCCTCGCCGTAGATCTCGACGTCCACCGCCAGGCCCGCGGGCCGGCGGGTGGGCTGATCGAAGGCGAGCCGCGCCAGGGCGGTCCCGGTGGCGGGATCGACCGCCGGAGGACGGGCGATGACGTGGGCCGGCTCGTCCGGGAAGGAGCCGCCGCGCACTCGCGCCTGGCTCCCCACGGCGATCCGGCCGAGCTCGCCCGCGGGCACCGCGGCTTCCACCTGCAAGCGGGACGGATCGATCACGCGGATCAGCGGCTCGGGGGCCCCGGGCTCGACGAGATCGCCCACCTGATGCGAGCGGCCCACCACGACGCCGTTGAAGGGAGCCCGCACCACCTCGCGTCCGGCGAGGCGGCCGGTGGCTGCGGTGGAGCTGCGCGCCTCGGCCACGGTGGCCTCGGCCTGGGCGACGTCGCGGCGGGCGTCCTCGACATCCTTGCGGGCGGCGATGCCGCGGTCGTAAAGCCCGGAGAGGCGGGTGAGATTCTGCCGCGCCGTCTCGAGCTGCGCCTGGGCCCGCGCCAGATCCGAGCGCTTGGAGGCGGCGTCCGCCTCCAGGTTGGGGATCTCGTAACGGACCAGCAGATCCCCGCGCCGCACGGGGTCGCCCACCACCTTCGGCATCTCCGCGATGCGGGCCTCCTGCGGCGGCGACACCTGGAATTCCGCCCCCACCGCCGGCTTCATCTGTCCGGTGGCGGCGACCACGGCGTGGATGGGGCCGGCATGGGCCGTGGCGACCGTGACGGGCACGGCCTCGGCGGTCGTCCAGTCGATCTTGCCCTCGGGGCGTCCTGCCCTCCGAAGCCTCACCCCCGGCCCCTCTCCACTGCGTGGAGAGGGGGGGCGCGTCCCGGTTCGTTGCGATCCTTCGGAGCAGGTTCCCCCTCTCCACGCAGTGGAGAGGGGGTCAGGGGGTGAGGCTTCGAAGGGCAGGACGCCCCAGCCGGCAAGAGGCTTTGAACGGGTCTTTCTCACGGCAGCGGCGCTCCGATCGCCCGCTCCAGGTCGGCGAGCGCATTCTGATAATCGGTCCCTGCCTGCACCGCCTGGAGGCGCAGGTCGTGTACGGATTGCAGGCTCTGGAGCAGGGCGACCAGGCCGGTCTGGCCCGAGCGGTAGGAATCCTCGGCCATGCGCTCCACCTCGGCGGCGCGGGGGAGGATCTCGTCGCGGTAGCGCAAGTAGGCCTGCCGCTGCACCTCGGCGTTGGCGGCGGCGGAGAAGACCTCGCCGCGGATGCGCGCCGCCGCGGCGTCGCGCTCGGCCTGCAAACGCGCCAGCGTCGCCTCCTCCAGCCGCGCCTGGCCCCGGCGGGTGAAGAGCGGCAGCGGCACGGCCAGCGAGGCGCGCCAGCCCCAGGTGAAATCCGGAGGCGAGTAGTGGGTGACCCCGGCGGCGGCGGTGAGGTCCGGCACCGCCTCGGCGCGCGCCAGCTCCACCTGCGCCTTCTGCTGGGCGAGCCCGAGGTCCAGCGCGGCCAGCTCGGTGCTCGACCGCAAGGCCAGATCGACGGCGGCCTGCGGCGGCGGCACCATGCCGGCGTCCAGGAGGTCGCTCACCGCCAGCGGATCGCCGGGCGGTCGGCGGAGCAGGGCGTTGAGATCGGCGGTCGCGCCCGCCAGGAGACCCCGGGCTTTGTCGGCCTCGCCCGCCGTCTGGGCCGCGGAGAGCTCGGCCTGGAGCACGTCGAGGCGAGGGACGTCACCGGCCTCGAAGCGGGCGCGGGCGGCGTCGCGGGCCCTCTCGGCCAGGCTCTGGAGATCCGCCGCCTCGGTGGCGCGCCGCTGTGCCGCGGCGAGCGCGAAATAGGCCCTCCGGACCTGGTTGCGGGTCTGCGCCTCCAGGCGCGCGATCTCCCCTTCATTGCTCCGGACCTGTGCCTCGGCCAGGGCGATCCGCCGCTGCCGCTTTCCCCCGCGTTCGACCGGCACGGAGAGCACGGCCGCGTCGCGCGGATAGTCTTTGCTCTCCTCGATCGACAGCTCCGGATTGGGCCGCTGGCGCGCCACCTCGCCCCGCGCCTGGGCCTCCGCCCGGCCCAGACGGGCCGCCGCCAGCGCCGGATTGGCCGCCAGGGCGGCCGTCATCGCCTCGTCCAGCGTCAGCGCCGGAGAGGGCGCCTGGGCGTGGCCGGGCAGCGCGGTCTGGAGGATGAGGAGAAAACCGGTGAGCAGAGCGCGCACGGGTGGACTCTGTCTCGCCGCGCAGGCGCCGTCAAGGGGCGGCATGCGGCATGCAGTAGCTTCGACCTTCGTGGCGGAGGGGCGGATGCTCGCCCCTGCACGGCTCGCAGCTCAGACCGTGGCGGTCGGGAGGAAGCGTCCATGAAAACCCACCCTCGTTCCAAGCTGTCCGTCTGTCTCCTTCTTTTCACGATGCTCGCCGGCTCCGCGGCCCGGGCCCAGGATAAGCCGCCGGCCTCCGCGCCGCCGGGCGCTCCGGAAGCGTCGGCGCCGGGCTTCGTCTACCTGGTCCGCACCGACCTGCGGGACGTCCTGGGCGGGCCGGTCCACTGGGACAGCCGGCAGTGGGGGCAATTCGGGATCGCCATGGCGGGCATCGGCGCGTCGGCCCTGCTGGACAGCACGATCCGCGACCACGAGCGGAACCGCCATAGCCATACCGCCGACCAGGTCGCCAAGGACTTCGAGCAATTCGGCGAGGCCGGCGCCTTCGGAGTCATGGGAACCTTCTACGTCGTCGGCCTCGCCAGCAACGACGCGCGGGCCCGCTCGGTGGGGGCGGACGGCCTGATCGCCAGCGTGATCTCGGGCGCGATCATCGCGCCGGTGCTGAAATTCGCCGTGGGTCGCGTCCGCCCGCGGGATACGGAGAAGACGTTCGAGCTCCATCCGTTCAGCGGCAATTCGTCGTTCCCCTCGGGGCACACGACCGAGGCCTTCACCGTGGCCTCGGTGATCTCGACCCAGTACCCCGCCGTGTGGGTCCGGGTGGTTACCTACGGCTCGGCGGCGCTGGTCGGCTACGCCCGCATCCACCATCAGGCGCACTTCTTCTCGGACGTGACGGCGGGAGCGGTCCTCGGCACCGCGACCGGGCTGGCGGTCGTCCACCGCAACGAGGAGGAGCGCCGCAAGTACGTGCTGATGCCCGTGGTGGGGCCGCACGGCGAGCCCGGGGTGGGGGTGGCGCTCAGCTTCTGACCCGCAGCACGCGGGCGAGCAGGGAGATGGCGACGTCCAGGTGCTTGTCCGTCAGGCCGGGGCCGAGGATGCGGGCGCGGGACTGGCGGTTGGCCAGCCGCTCGTTGTAGGGCACCTCAGGGAATGCCTGGCGCACCTGCTCCACCAGATGGGTGAAGTTGGCCTGCACCGACGGTTGCAGGGCCGGCCCGAACGACCGGTAGTCGAGAGCGCCCGAGCGGAACACCAGCGGCGGGCGTCCATCCGCGTAGAGATGGAAGAACTCCTCCCGCTCCAGCGAGGTCACCTTGTCGGTCTTGCGGACGGTCTTGGTCATCATCAGGCCCTGGGTCAGCAAGGCTCGTCCCATGCTGAATTTCCGCTGCTCGGTCGTCTTCAGCTCCGTCCGCTCGTCGATCCGCGTCCCGCGCAGGAAGAGGTCGAGGTCCCGGTAGGCGATCTCGGCGGTGTCCCCCCGGCGCGAGGTGGCCGTGATCCCCTGGCCGCCGAGCTCGAAGCCGCGGACGAGGAAGCGCCGGGCGTCCGTCTCGAGACGGGCGACCACGGCCGGCCCTCCCTCCGGATCGGATAGCCGTGCCCGCACCTCGTAGGGCGTCTTGTCCAGCGCCTCCGCCAGCGGCCCAGCCAGGGCCTCTCCGCCGCCAGGGGCGTAGTGGATGGCGATCACGTTCACGGCCCCACTCTGGCGCCTCAGGCGCGGCAGGTCAAGCGGCGGGGTAGGATAGGGACCGCTTTGAAAGGAGGGACGGGCATGAGCGGAGAGACGCAGCTTTCGGGTCCCGATCTGGCGCAGGGGGTTTCTCTCACGGAGCTGCCGGACGGCGGCCAGCTCCTCGGGCACAGCGGCGGCGAGCCGGTGCTGGTGGTGCGGCGAGGGGAGGAGATCTTCGCCGTCGGCGCCACCTGCACGCACTACGGCGGTCCGCTGGCGGAAGGGGTCGTCACCGGTGATACGGTGCGCTGCCCCTGGCACCACGCCTGCTTCAGCCTGCGCACCGGCGAGGCGCTGCGGGCGCCCGCCCTCAATCCGGTCTCCTGCTACCGGGTGGAGCGCGCGGGAGATCGAATCACGGTCCGCGAGAAGATCGAAGCGATCCCGCAACGCCACGCGGCCGGCCCTGATCCCGTGATCATCGTGGGATCGGGAGCCGCCGGGAACGCCGCCGCCGAGGCGCTCCGCCGCGAGGGGTACGGCGGCAGGATCCTGATGCTCGACCCTGAGGGGGAGATCCCCTACGACCGGCCCAACCTCTCGAAGGACTACCTCGCCGGCAACGCGCCCGAGGAGTGGATCCCCCTCCATCCTCAGGATTTTTATGACGAGAAGAAGATCGAGCGGGTGAACGGGGCGCGGGCCACGGCGATCGACCCACAAGCGAAAACGGTCACCCTCGCGGACGGCCGCTCGCTCTCCTGGGGGGCGCTGCTGCTCGCCACCGGCGCCGAGCCCATCCATCTGCCCATCCCCGGCGCCGACCGGCCGCACGTCCACGTCCTGCGCTCGCTGGCGGACAGCCGGTCGCTGATCGTGGCGGCGAAATCCGCCAAGCGGGCGGTGGTGATCGGCGCCAGCTTCATCGGCCTGGAGGTGGCGGCGTCGCTGCGGGCCCGCGAGGTCGCGGTGACGGTGGTGGCGCCCGAGGACCGCCCCCTTGGGAAGATTTTGGGGTCGGAGCTGGGCGACTTCGTCCGCTCGCTGCACGAGGAGCACGGCGTCACCTTCCGGCTCGGCCGCAAGCCGGCGTCGATCGAGGAGCGCGAGGTCCGGCTCGACGACGGCTCGTCGCTGCCGGCCGATCTGGTGGTGATGGGCGTCGGGGTCAAGCCCCGGCTGGAGCTGGCGCAGGGGGCCGGGTTGAAGATCGACAACGGCGTGCTGGTGAACGAATTCCTGGAGACGAGCGCGCCCGGCGTCTTCGCGGCGGGGGACATCGCCCGCTGGCCCGACCCTTATTCGGAAGAGCGCATCCGCGTCGAGCACTGGGTGGTGGCCGAGCGCCAGGGGCAGACCGCGGCGCTCAACATCCTGGGGAAGCGGGAGCCCTACCACGACGCCCCCTTCTTCTGGAGCCAGCACTACGACGTCGCCATCTCCTACGTGGGGCACGCCGTGAAGTGGGACACGGTCGAGGTCTCGGGCTCGATCCCCGAGAAGAACGCCGTGGTCACCTATCGGACCGGCGACCGCATCGCCGCCGTGGCGACCATCTTCCGCGACAAGGAGAGCCTGGAGGCGGAGATCGCCATGGAGGCTGGGGACGCCACTGCGGTGGAGCGGGCGGTCTCCTGAGCCCTCTGGTTTTACAGGGCGGTTTCGTATAGGGTTGATAACCCTGAAAAAGTGGTTGGGCTCGTCATCCTCGGACGTGGATCCAGACTGCTGGAGGCCCTGTCGCCGGGAGCGAGCCCATCCGGAGAGGTCTCATGGTATCCATCGGCCCTGGCGCCCGGGAGACGGGCTCGAAGAAGCGGCTCTCGACCGGAGCGCCGCGGCAAGCCTCCAGCGGGACACCTCGGCTGACGAAGCCTTCGGCGAAGGCTCTCGACGCGGAGCTGGCACGGGTCGTCACCGCGCTCGAGGAGGGGATCGCCCGCCGGGACCTCTCCGCCTTCTACCAGACGTTTCGCGCCACCCACCTGCCGTCGATCGTCGAATTCTACACCCGGGATCCCAGAGGCCTCGCCCGGGCCTGTTTCAAGATCTTGCACAGCATCGGCAGCGTCTCCCCAGCGGCGGGAGTGGCGATCGAGAACCACTACTACGTGCTCACCACGTTGACGACTCTCCCGATCCGCGACAACCCGGAGCTCGCCGCCCGCCGCCAGGCTCTGCTGCGGACGGTGGTCCGGGAGCGGCTGCTGGTGGCCAACACGAGCTTCCGTGTCCACGGCGACAAGGTGGCCTCCTACGGCTCCCAGGCGCGCCGTGAGGGCGATGGCTACAGGGTCGACGGAGCGGGCGCTTTCATGTCCCTGGCGGGAGAAGGCGATCTGCTCTTCTTCGTCGTGGCCGTCGACGGCACCGAGCCCGCCTATTTCCTGACACCGCTACGCAACAACCCGAGCATCGAGATCGGGCCGCTCGTCTTCCCGCAGGCGATGGTGGACTCCGACACCCGCCGGATCGCGATGCACGATCACTACCTTGCCGCCGGCGATCTGCTGGTGAAAGGCAAGAACGAGGAGACCTCGCGGCTCACCAGCCTCCAGTTCGGCTGGCACCAGGCGTTGCTCCCCGCCCTCTTCCTGGGCGCTGCCGCGCGCGCCATCGAGGAAGCCAGAAAGTTCCTGCGCGCCGTCAAGGGCCCCAACGACCGGCCGCTGGCCGAGCTCGACGGGACGTGGACGGACGTCGGCCGCATGGTGATCCGCTACCGCGCCGCCTGCGCCATCGCGCACCAGGCCGGCGAGCGGCTGGAGATGCTGGCGCGGCGCGACCCGAAGCCGTCCGAGATCGCGGATGCCGTCGATCTGGCGTGCGCGGCGAAGCGGACCGCCGCGCAGACCGCGGAGGAGATCGTGGCCGAAGCCCGCCGCATCATCGGCCCGCGTGTCTTCACCGGCGGGCACCCCCTGGAGCGGATCTCCGCCGAGGTGGTCTTCGCTCCCCTGGTCGGCGAGCCGCTCGCGGTGATCGACCGGCGCTATGGCCGCTTGGTCCTCGGCGAGAACGATTTCACGGCGAGGCGTTGGTAGGAGCCAGACGCTCGGTCGAATAGGTATACAATTCGTCAGCTTAACGATCTCTATGGGATTATTGCCATGAGCAACGTGAAGAGCGCCCTCCGCTTCATCCGTTCCCATCCGGGCTTCGCCGGTCTGATCGTCCTCACCCTGGCCTTGGGCATCGGGCTCAACACCGCCGTCTTCAGCATCGTCGACGGCATGTTGTTCCGCCCGATGTCGTACAAGGACCCGGACCGGCTCTACCGGATGCTCGAGTTCAGCCAGGGGGCGGGCGGCGGCGAGGGGCAGCTCTACGTCGCCTCCTATCAGGCCTTCATGGCCTGGAGAGAACGGTGCCCCTCCTTCGATCGGGTGGAGGGGATGGCGTACAACTTCTACGACGTCACCGGCGGCAAGGAGCCGGAGAGCGCCCCGGGGTGGGAGGTGTCGGACGGCGTTTTCCCCATGCTCGGCGCGAAGGCCGCGCTCGGCCGGCTGCTCATCCCTGCGGACAACAAGCCCGGAGCGCCCCCGGTGGTCGTGCTCGGGCAGCAGATCTGGCAGCGGCGGTTCAGCGGCGACCCCGGCGTCCTCGGACGCTCGATCGTGCTCGACGCCAAGTCGTACACGGTCGTCGGGGTGATGGCGCCAGGCTTCTTCTTCCGGCTGCCCGCCGATCTCTTCCTGCCCATGACCCTGGTGGACCCGGCGAGCTCACTCAATCCGCCCGGAACACGGTACCTCTTCGTTACGGGGCACCTGCGGCCGGGCGCCGATGTCGAGACCGCCAGGAGCGAGGCGAAGGCCGTCATGACCTCGCTGGGGCAGCAGTACCCCGCGGTCTACGCCAACTGGAGCTGCGTGGTCCATACGGTGCGCGAAAACCTGTTGGGAGACATGAAGCCGGCTCTCCTCACGCTGCTGGCGGCGGCGGCCTTCCTCCTGCTGATCGCCTGCTCCAACGTCTCGAACCTCCTGCTGAACCGGGTGGTGAAGCAGCGCGGGGAGCTGGCGCTCCGCTCGGCTCTCGGCGCCAGCCGGGGGCTTCTGGTCCGGCAGATCGTGACCGAGAGCACGCTCCTCGCCCTGCTCGGCGGCGCGCTCGGGACCGCGCTCGCCGCCGCTTTCATCTGGGCCCTCCCCAGGATCAGCCCGACCCAGATCCCCCTCCTGCGGGAGGTCCGCGTCGACTACCGGATGATCCTGTTCAGCATTCTCATCTCGCTGCTCTGCGGGTTGCTCCCCGGGCTTTTCGCCGCCGTCCGCGGCTCCCGTCTCAACCTTTACACCCACATCAGGGACATCGGTGACCGGTCGGCGGGGGGAGTCGAGAGCCGGCGCCTGCAGAGCGGGTTGGTGATCGCCGGGGTCGCTCTCACCCTGGCGCTCCTCGTCTGCTGCGGGTTGGTGCTCAAGAGCTTCGCGCGCCTGAGCGGGACCTCTCCCGGGTTCGAGCCCGAGGGCGTCCTCATGGCGGAGATCACCCTGCCCTCCTGGAAGTACAAGGAGCCCGACCAGATCCGGAATTTCTGGCGCAATTTGCTGCCGCGCATCCAATCCCTGCCGGGAGTGATCGCCGCCGGCACGACGCACGTCCTGCCGCTCAACGACTTCCCCGTGACCACCAGCTTCGACGTCGGCGGGCGGCCTGTCACCACCGACGCCGAAAGGCCGAACGCGAACTTCCGCAAGGTCACCCCGGGATTCTTCAGCGCCATGCGGACACCGCTGATCGCCGGGCGTGTCTTCGACGAGCGCGATGACGAGAAGCATCCGCTCGTCGTCATCATCAATCAGGAGATGGCACACCGCTTCTGGCCCAATGCCAACCCGGTGGGGCAGCAGATCCGGCGCAAGGGCAAAACCGCCGACAAGATCCTGACCGTCGTCGGCGTCCTCGGCAACACGCAGGACAAGATGCCGGGGACCGGGCTCGGCAATACCCTTTACATCCCCTTCTGGCAGGATCCGAAGAGCAACAAGCCCTCCGTGCACCTCCTGGTGCGGACCCATGGCCAACCGCTCGCCCTCGCCCCGGCGATCGCCAGAGAGGTTCTCGCCGTCGACCCGGAGCAACCGATCGAAAGGGTCGTCACGATGGAGCAGTGGGCCTACATCTCGTTGTCGAGAAAGCGGTTCAGCACCTCGATCCTCACCGTGTTGGCGATCTTGGCCATGATCCTCTCGACCGTCGGGATCTACAGCGTCCTCTCCTACAACGTGAGCCGGCGCCAGCTCGAGATGGGGGTGCGGTTGGCGTTCGGCGCCGGGGCCAGGGACGTCATCAAGGTCGTCCTCAAGCAGGGGATGTGGCTGACCGGCATCGGGATCGTGATCGGGCTTGCCCTGGCGGTCGGCTTGAGCCGTCTGTTGACGAGCCAGCTTTACGAAGTGAAGCCCAGCGACCCGGTCGTTTTCGCCGGCATCGTCGTGGTGCTTTCGGCCGTGGCCCTCTTCGCGTGCTATCTGCCGGCGAGGCGTGCCGCGCGCATCGATCCCGTCCGCTCGCTCAGGCAGGAGTGACCGGTTCCGTGTACCCGTCAGGCCCAAGTCACCGTATGCCGTAGCTGAGCTGAGGGAGAGGCGCATGAATTCTGACGACGTCCCCGTGCAGGACGAGGAGCTCGCCCGCTTCATCTACAACGTGCGCAGGATCGGCGCGGGCAAGGGCACCAGCACCATGCTCGAGCTGGTGTTCGAGCTCGAGCTGTTCCGCAAGATCCGGGGCGCGAGCGTCACGCTCGAGGAGCTCGCGGAACGGCTGGAGATGCCGCTCTGGTCGGCGCGGGTCATCGCCCAGTTCCTCTGCCGGGAAGGCCTGCTGCGCTACCGCGACGGCAAGCTGTCGAACGCGCCCGGCGTCGACCCGCTCCTCATCGTCGACAACAAAGAGATGGTCGACCTGAAGGGCACGGTCTTCAAGTTCGCCATGCCGCTCGACGCCCTGCGGCAGCAGATGCTCAATCCGCCGCACGAGCACGGCTACCAACGGATGGGCCGGGAGAAGCATCTCGGCAGCGCCAACATCCGCCGCTACATGTGGGGCGATCAGATCGCGCGGCACTATTCTTTCAAGGGCCACCGGGTGTTGCTCGACGTGGCCAGCGCCTCGGGCGGGATCACCTTCGGCATCCTGAAAGCCAACCCGCACCTCGACGCCATCCTGTTCGATCTCCCGGACCTCGAAGAGCCCGTCAACCAGGCCATCGCGGAGGCGGGGGCAGAGGATTCCGTCCGCTTCGTCGGCGGCTCCTTCTTCGACGCGCTGCCCACCGGGGCCGACGTCGCCCTGCTGGCGCAGATCATCCACAACTGGCCGCGGGAAGACGACCTGCGGATCCTGGCCAACATCTTCCAGGCGCTCGAGCCCGGCGGCTCGCTGATCGTCCGTGAGGCTTTTTTCGAGGATGATTGGACGGGGACGATGGAGGCCATGTTTCAGGCCTTCTTCATGGGGCGCGAGGGCTGGCAGCCCACCTACGGCGAGGCCGAGGAGATGCTGCGGGAAGTGGGTTTCGTCGATCTCGAGCGCAAGTTCGAGCTGGTGATCGGCAGGAAGCCGGCCGTCCGCGCGCGCCGCAGTGCTCGCTGATCTCCGAACCCTCCTCCCGCCTCTCCCGGTGAGGGAGGGGGGAGGGGACGGGAGAAGAGGGCGGGGGTGATGAGGGCCCTTCCGGTATAGGATCTCCCTCCGGCCCCGCACGCCTTGAGGCCGGGGCCCCAACAGGAGACCAACGCGATGAAGACGCTGAGGAGCTATATCCGTGGTGACTGGCACGAGGCCAAATCGGGCCTCGCGCCGCTGGTGAACCCCTCCACCGAGGAGACGATCGCGCAGGCCGGGAGCGCGGGGATCGACTTCGCGGCGGTGCTCGACTATGCCCGCCAGAAGGGCGGACCGGCCCTGCGGGCGATGACCTTTGCCCAGCGGGCGGCGATCCTCAAGGAGATGTCCAAGGTGCTGCGCGACCATCGCGACGAGCTGCTCGCGCTCTCGGCCCTCAACACCGGCACCACCACCGCCGACGGCTCTTTCGACGTCGACGGCGGCTCCGGCACCCTCGCCTACTACTTCGCGCTGGGCAAGGGGCTGGGCGACCGCACCTTCCTCGCCGAAGGGGAGGGGGTGCAGCTCGCCAAGACTGAGGGGTTCTACGGCCGGCACATCCTGGTGCCGCGCCACGGGGTGGCGGTGCACATCAATGCCTTCAACTTCCCCGTCTGGGGGTTCGCCGAGAAGGCCGCCTGCGCCCTGCTCGCGGGCACACCGGTGATCACCAAGCCGGCGACCTCGACATCCATGGTCACCGAGCGGGCCATCGAGCTGATCGTCGCGGCGGGCTTCCTTCCGGAAGGGGCGCTGCAACTCGTGGTGGGCGCCACGGGGAACCTGCTCGACCTCCTCGGCGCCCAGGACGTGCTCGCCTTCACCGGCTCGGCCGACACCGCGCGGGGGCTGCGCTCGCGGGCCAACCTCCTCGCCGCCAACACGCGGGTGAACGTCGAGGCCGACAGCCTGAACGCGGCCGTGCTCGCCCCCGACGTCCAGGACGGCTCGGCCACCTTCAACCTCTTCCTCAAGGACGTGAAGCGCGAGATGACCCAGAAGAGCGGCCAGAAGTGCACGGCCGTGCGCCGCATCCTGATCCCCCGCGACCGCATGGACGCCGTGCAGGAGGCGCTGATCGCCCGCCTCTCCGAGGTCGTCGTGGGCGATCCGCAAGACCCCTCCGTGAAGATGGGCCCGCTCGCCACGGCCCAGCAACTGGACGACACCGTCCGCGGCATCGGAGAGCTGAAGCAGGCGGCGCGCATCGTCCACGGCACGGGCCAGCGCACCGACGGCGCCGGAGCCCCGGCCGGCAAGGGCTTCTTCCTCCAGCCCACCCTCCTCAGGAGCGACGACGCCCGCAACGCCGGGCCGGTCAATGAAAGAGAGGTCTTCGCGCCCGTGGCCACCCTCCTCCCCTACGACGGCAGCGCCCGCGACGCGGCGGAGATCGTAGCCCTGGGCGGCGGCACCCTGGTGACCTCGGCCTACACCGACGACGCCGGCTGGGCCGGTGATTTCGTGGCCCGCGGCGGCGGCGAGACCGGCCGCATCTACATCGGCTCCGAATCCTCCGCCGGCGACGCCCCCGGCTCCGGAGCCGCCCTGCCGCAGACCCTCCACGGCGGCCCCGGCCGCGCCGGAGGGGGCGAGGAGCTCGGCGGCCTGGTGGGGGTGAAGCTCTACCTTCAGCGGGTGGCGGTGCAGGGGGCGAAATCTCTGGTGGATGGGTTGGTGGGGTAGGGCGGGCCCCCAATCCCCCGGCCGTCACCCCTCGAGCACCGTAATCTCCATCCCCCCGCCGCCGGTGACACGCCCCGTCCGGTCACATTTCCGCGGCCTGATTCGTCATCGTATTGACCGGGACGAAACGCGCCCGAGTCTGACACCGGAAGAGAGGAAAAACCATCATGCAAGCACGGATGACCCACCCTGTGATGATCCTTCCCGAGGCCATGAAGGCCCTGCAAGCCCTGCACAAGGCCGCGGAACAAGGCGTGCCGGCGAAGACGATCGGCTTGGTCGAGCTGCGGGCGAGCCAGATTAACGGCTGCAGCGTCTGTGTGGATATGCACTCCCGGCAGATGAAGAAAGCCGGCGAGACCGACGAGCGCCTCTTCGCCGTGGCAGCCTGGCGGGACACCCCCTACTTCACCGACGCCGAGCGCGCCGCCCTGGCCCTCACCGAAGCCATGACCCGTCTCAGCGACCGGGAAGACCCCGTGCCGGACAAAGTCTGGGAAGAGGCCGCCCGGCACTACGACGAGCAAGGCCTTGCCGGGCTCCTCCTCGCCATCGCCGGGATCAACGTCTGGAACCGGCTGAACGCGGCGATACGGCAGGTGGTGGACCCGAACGCGAGGTGGTAACGGGGGCGGGGGGGCCCACCCATAAGATAGGATTCCCCTCCAACCAAGGAGCCCCCCATGCCCCAAGACCCAACCCAATCCCTCCGCGACCACCTCCAGGAGCTGCTGCGCGGCGGCCACGCCCATCTGCGCCTCGACAAGGCGATCGCGGACCTGCCGCCGGAGCTGCGCGGCGCCAGGGCACCCGGCTTGCCGCACACCATCTGGCAGCTCCTGGAGCACCTCCGGCTCGCCCAGTGGGACATCCTGGAGTTCAGCCGCGACGCGAAGCACGTCTCCCCTGAATGGCCCGCCGGCTACTGGCCGCAGACCGAGGCGCCGCAGGACAACGCCGCCTGGGAGAAGAGCCTCGAGACCTTCCAGCGGGACCTCCAGGCCATGCAGGACCTGGTGGCCGATCCCAAGACCGACCTCTTCGCCAAGATCCCCTGGGGAGACGGTCAGACGGTTCTCCGCGAGGCCATGCTGGTGGCGGATCACAACGGCTATCATCTCGGCCAGATCGTCTCGGTACGGCAGGCGCTCGGGGCGTGGGAGTAGAAGCTGAGGGCGCGAGCTTCTTGAGCCTCTCGGACCTATGATGAGGACGCCTTTTTATATGAAGAGGGCTCCTCACCACGCTCCGGGCTCGTCCAGACCGGGGAGCGGTCGAGGTCTTC